>CAZLOJ010000023.1:0-16549 GCA_964561165.1 uncultured Bifidobacterium sp.
CTATGAAAATTCTCCTCACAGGAGCCACAGGGCTCATTGGTACCGAAGTTATGAAAACTCTTGCTGCAGCAGGGCATCAAGTAACTGCTACAGATCGCAAAGGTGGCGATATCCCAGCGGGAGTGAATTTCATCCTAGGTGAATTAACCGATGATAAATTCATTGAATCACTAGATTTCAATTGCGATGCAGTAGTTCATCTTGGATCGATTCCTCGTCCATTTGACGATCAAGATTTTGAAGTATTCGACAATAATGTCTCGTGTACATACAAAGTATTTTCAAAAGCAGCTGCTAATAACGTGAAAGTAGTTATATATGCATCTTCGCTCTCTATTTATGGAACTGCATGGTCAGGGCCGTGGACATCACCAGAATTCGCACCTTTCGATGAGTCGCTACCGCTTCACCATTATGAGAGTTATGCGCTATGCAAAGAGGTAAATGAGCGCACTGCTGACATGTGGGCAAATCGTTCAAAAACTGCATACGTAGGTCTTCGCTTTCCATTCTGCAACACGATGAAAGCCATTGAAGATCACGCTATTGCTCAGCGAGATGGTGATGAAGAAACAGTTACGGTGGCGGCGAAGATCCTTTGGGGTTATCTCGATGTACGCGATGCTGCACATGGAATTCTTGCGATTCTTGCCGGTAAATCCACTGGTTCGCATACGTATAACTTCACCGCACCTGACACCACAGCGCCACATCCAACGAGAGAGATGTTGGCGAAATTCCATCCAAAAACAAAGGTGCTTCGCGAGATTCCAGGTTATGGCTCGCTAACTGATTGCTCGCGTTGGATATCTGCCTATGGCTACCACCCCGTTCACCTCATCGACCGCAAGAAATTGGGTATTTGATAGGGGGTAGACTTACCCCTAACACTTGGAGACGTCGCATAGCCCGGTCGAGTGCGCCTCACTGCTAATGAGGTAACCATGAAAATGGTTCGGAGGTTCAAATCCTCTCGTCTCCGCCAAATTTTTTTTGAAAAGTTTTACTATCGAGTTCGTAAATCAGCTCCACTCCATCCTCTTCATCGAATTGCTCACCCAAATGGTGGAACTCAAGCTTATTGATGATGTGAAGCGAGGGCTCGTTATCAGGGGAAACGGTGTAACGAAGTACTTTGACGTGTGGATTTTTCGTAATCATTTTCCACATACCGAGTAAAAGCTCTTGGCCAAATCCCTGTCTTTGTTTCGCAGGGACGATCCCAAAGCCGATTTCAATCATTCCGTCATCATTTGGAAAATCATGGAATCCTGCTGAACCTATGAGAATGTTAGAAATTTTGTCTATCGCGAGGATTAATCCAATTTCCGCAAAACTATCATCTAGCTTTACTTTGGGTATGCGGAATCGAAGCGGACTGGGACCATCGACGAGATGTCGATGGGGATTTGTTAGGTCGAGCCACTCAGGTTCAACTCCAAGAGCGAAAGCTTCATATTCAGCAAGTGACAATGGACGACACCGAAGTCGTTGTGTCTCAAATGCTGGCATGGAGAAATATTAGAGGTGGTCTCTTCCCCTCAATTCCATTACACTTTGATGTGTTATCGGGGTCGGTGTAATTCCGAACCGGCAGTTATAGTCTGCGACCCGCACACAGCCAGTGGGCGGTGGACTCAGTGAAATTCTGAGACCGACGGTTAAAGTCCGGATGAGAGATAACGACTGCAGCTGCGTGGCTGAAATTCTCAGCACGTCAGTTGCGCATCTCTCTTTTCGCACCCCGAAAACGCTTGATTAATGAGCGAGGGGGTGACGAATGAAATCGACCGAAGAAATCTTTGGCGATCTCGCTGCGCTCTCGCGCGACGCTGCAGGCTGGTGCGTACATAACCCCAATGTTTCGGCAGCTATTTATGACATCGACGGAAATTTCATCGCCGCCGGTGCGCATAAGAAGAAAATTTCTAACGATCATGCCGAGGTAATAGCGCTACAAGCAGCAGGAGAGCGAGCGCATGGTGCGACGCTTTATGTATCTCTTGAACCATGTAATCACAGCGGCGCAACTGGGCCGTGCACGGAAGCGATCAAGGCAAGCGGGATAAAAAAAGTCATCTATGCAGTTGCTGACCCAAATCCAATGGCAAGTGGTGGAGCTAACGCCCTCCGTGAAGCGGGAATCGATGTCATTCACCAGAAGAGTGAATTATTGGAATTTGCACAACGAGGATGGCTCTATCGAATTAGGCACGGTCGACCACTGATCACTGCGAAGATTGCAATCACCCTCGATGGAAAAATCGCAGCATCTGATGGCTCATCTAAATGGATTACTTCTGATGCAGCGCGCGAAGATGTGCAGAATTTACGGGCTGAAGTTGGCGCAGTGATAACAAGTACAGCGACCTACTTGGCAGATAACCCATCGCTGTTGCCACGCGTTGCAGAGGCGCCGACACCGCTTCGAGTGGTGATGGGAAATAGCGCTGTGAGTGCACCTGGTTTCCACCATGTTGCTTCGCACAACTTTGCCGAACTTGTTGATTACCTCAATAATGAAGGGGTAAACCATGCCCTTGTCGAGGCGGGTGGCACTTTCCTTGCAGCTCTTTTAAATGGCGATTTGATTGATGAATTAGTTATCTATCAGGCACCGAAGATTCTCGGCACTGGAACACCCTGGGTAGCGAATCTTGGAATCTCAACACTTTCAGATGCCATCGAACTGGAATGTATGAATACAACGCAGATTGGCAATGACATCAAAACCCATTACAGAATCGTGAGGAAATGATGTTTACGGGATTAGTTCAAGAATTGGGTCGAATCACCAGTATTGTGAAATCGGAGAGCGCCGCGCTCTTGAGCATTCATACTCCGTTGAGCGCGCCAAACATCACCAAGGGCGATTCAGTTGCCATAAATGGCGTCTGTCTTACTGCCATCGAAGTTGGCGCTGATTCATTTAGCGCGGATGTGATGATCCAAACGCTACGCATGACAAATCTTGGAAGCCTGGTGGCAGGTTCACCTGTAAACATTGAATTATCGGCCCGATTAGATTCGTTGATGGGTGGACATATCGTGCAAGGCCATGTCGATGGCATAGCCGAAGTGGTTGAGCGATCTCCAGGTGAGAAATGGGAGAAGTTCGTCGTTGCAATCCCGCAGGCGCTTTCGCCATTCATTGTGAACCAAGGGTCTATTGCACTCGATGGTGTGTCGCTAACCGTTGGTGAGATAGATGATTCAACTAATCAAGTGACAGTCTGGTTGATTCCAGAAACGTTAGCAAAAACTAATCTTTCACAGAAACAAGTGGGCGATAGCATCAATGTCGAAGTTGATGTATTAGCTAAATATGTACAACGTCTTATCAACAAGGCGGTGCAAAAATGAACAGAAGTGAGTACATAAAAGCCGCGCTCGAGAGGTATCGAACAGGTGGACTTGTCATCGTGACTGATGATGAAACTCGCGAAAACGAAGGTGATTTAATTGTTCGAGCAGACTTACTGACCGTAGAACAAACGGCATTCATCATTCGCCACACCACAGGTATCCTCTGCGTTGCCATGGGCGAGGCAGATGCGCGGCGTCTTGAGCTACCACGCATGCTCGAGCGGAATGAAGATCAACGGAGCACTGCTTTCACCGTCTCAGTTGATTTACGCGAGGGAATCACTACCGGCGTGAGCGCACAGGAACGGACGCTTACGATTAAGGCTCTTGCGGATGCGAGTTCAACACCAGAGTCATTCGCTCGTCCAGGCCATATCTTTCCCCTTATCGCCCACCGAGATCTACTCCAAGGACGTACGGGTCATACCGAGGCGGGCGTTGTGTTATCGCTGCTAGTAGATGCTCCACCCTTCGCCCTGTTAGCGGAGATTGTTAATGATGATGGGTCGATGACTCGGGGCGCAGCACTGGAACAATTCGCAATTGAGCACGATATTCCCATGATTACTGTCGCAGAGTTAAGTGATTTGGCGGCGGCAAGGAAAATCGGATTAGAAGAGATAGCGACTACCTTTAGGTGGACACAACTTCCCGCAAGTGATGGTGATTGGGAGATTGCAACATTTGATGCGCTGAAATATCGCGAACATGTCATCCTTAAATACGGAACCGGTACTAACCCCAAGATTCGTATCCACTCCGAATGCTTTACCGGAGATGTGCTTGGCTCACTTCGCTGCGATTGTGGTGAGCAACTCGCGCTCTCTCGAGAGATTATTAAGGAACATGGCAGCGGATATCTCATCTATCTGCGTGACCATGAAGGACGGGCAATCGGTTTGGATAAAAAGCTACAGGCTTATCAATTACAAGATCAGGGGTTGGATACCGTCGATGCCAATCTCTCACTTGGTTTACCTGTTGATGCTCGCGAATGGGCAGATGCGGTCGATATCTTGAAGGCACTTGCCGTTCAGAAATTTACGTTACTCACCAACAATCCAGAGAAAGTACAGAGCCTCACCGAATCTGGTTTTGATGTAACAGTAGAGAGCGTTCAAGCTCCAATAAATCCAATAAATCATAGGTACTTAAAGACCAAGACAGAACGTCTAGGACACTTGAGAAAGGTCGAATAATGGCAGGAGCAGCGCCACATATAGGAGTAGCAAAAAGTCCAGACTTGAAAGTTGCCATCATCACTGCGTCATGGCATCAAGATATTTGTGATGCGCTAGTCGCTGGTGCAAAGCGAGCATGTGCCGATGCAGACGTTAAATCCGTGGACGTTTTCTCAGTTCCAGGATCCTTTGAATTACCACTTGCAGCGCAACACGCCTTCGAAGAAGGTTTTGATGCAGTTGTGGTTGTGGGATTAGTCCTACGAGGTGAAACGCCCCACTTTGATTATGTCTGCCAGGGCGTGACCCAAGGGGTGATGGATGTGCAGCTGAAGTATTCAAAGCCGATTGGTTTTGGTGTTTTGATGTGTGACTCACTTGCACAAGCACACGCTCGAACTGGCGTTTCTGGAAGTAAAGAAGATAAAGGGTACGACGCGGGGGTTGCTGCTATTTCTATGGTGGAGCTCAAACGAGGATAAGTTCGTGCATTTCAAGGTATGGGCTCGGGGGTAGCCCAACGCCTCTTAATCGATTTTTATTTTGTGCGCCGGCTCCTCTTGAACAAAATCGCCTTTGAGCTTGATTCGTAGAATTCCATCTTTGAATTCCGCATGAGTGACCTCTAAATGATCAGCGAGGGCAAACGATTGGCGAAAGTGACGAGAAGCAATTCCTTTGTAGATGTAATCAACATCCGTTGATTCATTCCGGAATCCCTTATTTCCTTCGACCACGATTTGATTATTTCGCACCTCAACTTGGAGGTCCTGTCGGTCGAAACCAGCTACTGCCATCTCGATCTCATATTCGTTCTTACTAATCTTTTTGATGTTGTACGGAGGGTAAGCTGGCAGTCCGCGCGAAAACGAATCCTGCAGATCTTCAAGGATGTCCCACTCTTTATCGAAACCTACAGACCAAGACTTCATATCTGGAAAGAAGTTGACCAGGCTTGGGGACATTGTTCGTGTGGAATCCCGTATCTCTAATGCATTAGACATGTTTCTCCTTGAGTTGTGTTTGATTAGATGATCGCCGGCTCCCACGTTAAGTAGAAGCCGACGACCTAGAGGTGTGTCACCCGCAAAGCCGGATGTGACGTGATCTTCGTCCCTCTTGGCTGCACAAAACAAACACAAGTGACCGACCCGTTAACTCGAGCGAGCAGCTCTTTGACGCTAACTTTCGGTCTCACTCCAAGTTGTGTGGGACTTCCCCACCACTCTGCTCTTTGGAGTCCGAACTTCCCCCGATGCCTTAGGTCTTACGCTAAGAACACCTTGGTGATCCGGGCGACTCATGTAGAAACTTACAGCGATGCTTTGTGGCAGTGAAGCGATTTTGCTCAAGCACGATTCTCAATAAACTCAATTTACTCTCACTTTCGAGTTTTTTTCGCTGAGATGAGCAGTACGTGAGGTAGTAGAATCTGGTTTCTTAGCAAAGTGAGTTGGGAGGTGCATATGACGACGTACCGAGTGGCAATTGTTGGCGCAGGTCCAGCAGGTTATTTCACAGCGCAAGCGCTGAATAACTCGATAAATGACGAACGTAATTTTTTAATCGATATGTTCGATCGACTTCCTACTCCATGGGGATTGGTACGTAGCGGTGTTGCACCAGATCACCCAAAAATAAGGACTGTTACCAAGGTTTTCGAGAAAATTGCGTCCGAACCGAATTATCGTTACTTCGGAAATGTTGAGTTAGGCAAAGACATTCATATCTCAGATTTAGAGAAGATTTATGATGTTGTTGTTCTAGCTACAGGAACCTCCTTAGGAAAAAAGTTAGGTATTCCTGGGGAAGATCTCCCCGGCGTGATTTCTGCTGCAGATTTTGTTCCTTGGTATAACGGACATCCAGACTATGTGAATGTAAATCCACAACTTTCCGGCACATATGCCATTGTGATTGGCGCAGGAAATGTCGCGATGGATTGCGGTCGCATACTCGGGTTAGTACCGCATGAGTTGACTAGCACTGACATGGCAGACCATGCACTCGAAATGTTTCACGATAGCTCTATTCGAGATGTCACGATAGTTGGGCGTAGAGGTCCTGAGCATGCAGCGTTCACTTCGCCGGAACTAAGAGAACTTCCTAAACTGACTGAGACCGATGTATTCATCAAGGAAGAGCAGATTGCTGAAGCAATTGAGCGAGTTGGTTCGCGCATGGAAAGTGAGAAAGATCTTCGATCAAATCTTGAAGCGATGCGCGAAATCGCTCACGCGGACCGCCGTGGAAACGAGCGCAAGCTTTCGCTCGCCTTCTTACTCACACCGCTAGAAGTGTTGGGTAATGGTCGAGTTGAACGAGTCAAGTTTGCAGTAAATACAGTAGAAGGCGATCGTGTCATCGCTAGCGATGAAATTATCGAGTTGCCATGCGATCTTCTGATTACAGCTATTGGATATGAAGCTGCAGATATTCCTGGAGTTGCCAATGAGCGAGGACGGATCGCTAATAGTGAGGGCAAAATCCGTGATGGCGTTTATGTAGTTGGCTGGGCAAAGCGCGGACCTTCAGGGGTTATCGGCACCAATAAGAGTGATTCCAGCGAAGTTGTGAAGAAGATTCTGGCCGAATTACCTGCGAACCCAAAGGGTGCTGTGGATGTCTCTGAGCATCTCAATGGTGAAAAAATCGTTACCCACGATGGGTGGAGCGCTATCAATGTGGCAGAGATTTCTGCGGGAGAAGAGCGTGGTAGACCCCGTCGGAAGGTAGTTTCGTGGTCGGAGTTGTTGAGTTTGGGCGGGGTCAAGACCACCTAGTAGGCTCTGCCTCGCTCCAAAATATTGCGCCCGTAGCTCAACGGATAGAGCATCTGACTACGGATCAGAAGGTTAGGGGTTCGAATCCCTTCGGGCGCGCGCTACATTTTCCTCACACGCGCCCGTAGCTCAACGGATAGAGCATCTGACTTCGGATCAGAGGGTTGGGGGTTCGAGTCCCTTCGGGCGCACACAGGTAAGAGCGGGTAATAGTAAAACGAGGTATAGATGGCAGCGAAATCAGGAAATCGTGACGCCCACTTTCCAGCAATAGAAAAAAAGTATGGCGAAAAAATCACATACTGGATCTCTTTACTCAAAGATTTCGAAGGCACAAAATATCCAGAACAAGTAGCTTTTCTGAGAGAGAATTATGGATTCTCGCAAGCCCATGCAAACGCACTTGTAATGTATGTGCGCGGATCAAAGAGTTCTAAGCGTTTTGATAAACCCAAGGATTTCTTCGAGAAGTTGGATCCAGAGGCAGCAAAAACTGCAAAGCAGATCTTCAAGGCAATACAAACCAAATATCCAAAACTCGAGTTAGTCATTGCCTGGAATCAGCCGATGCTTCGCATGGAAAAAGATTATGTTTTTGGTCTCTCAGTTGCCAAAAAGCACATCACTCTTGCACCATGGAGTACTGATGTACTCGAGAAGTTCACCCCAAAGTTGGAAGATTATGTAGTGAATAAGAAGACTTTCATCGTGCCAATTGGTTGGAAGGTTGATGCGCCACTATTGCAAGCGATGGTCCGGGCTAGATTGGCCGAACTTAAGTAGAAATCTGAGCAATTTCCTTGACCTAATGAGTGGTAAAGCGATTGTAAATTCACTGGTATGATTCTCTCTGTAAGTGAAAATCAAGTAAAACACCAGTAACTACATAAGGTAGTTGCCTTGCGAGTCTTAATCTCAAATATCTATCGAGACACGCATCATGTTTCGATAAGGATATCTCGTGTCATTTAATGATCTTGGCGTGCACTCCGCCATCCTCCCAGCGTTGAAATCAGCTGGAATCACCGCACCATTTCCCATCCAAACTGCCACGCTGCCAGATGCAATCGCAGGTCGCGACATATTGGGGCGGGGCCAAACGGGTTCGGGTAAAACGCTCGCATTCGGTCTGGCCATGATTACTCGATTGGCAAATCGAAAAGCAGAGCCTTTTCATCCAATCGGCTTGATTCTTTCGCCAACTCGCGAGTTGGCTATGCAGATCTCCGATGCGATTGCTCCACTAGCGCGATTCGTTAATCTCAATACTCAAGTTGTCGTCGGTGGGCTTGGATATTCCAAGCAGATCCAGGGCCTTCGTCGCGGCGTACCAATTGTCGTCGCCACTCCAGGTCGACTTCTCGATTTGATTAAGAAAGAGGGCCTGCGTCTCGATAAAGTCGAGATCACAGTTCTTGACGAAGCCGATCAAATGGCGGACATGGGATTTCTTCCCGTAGTAAAAGAGATTCTCGGCCAAACCAAGGAAAATGGTCAGCGAATGCTCTTTAGCGCAACGTTAGATCGCGATGTTGATTCACTCGTTAAAAGATTTTTGAAGGAACCAAAGACACACTCTGTTGCTAGCGTTGCAAAGAGTGAAGGAAAAATGGCGCACCATGTACTTGTTATGGAGCAAAGTGACAAAGATAAAATCACTGCGCAGATCGCGGCACGTAATGGTCGAACAATATTCTTCGTGCGAACCAAACACGGCGCAGATCGACTTGCCGAGAAGATGCTCCGCGTAGGAGTACCAGTTGGCGCGCTACACGGCGGAAAGTCGCAGAGCCAACGCACACGAATTCTCGAAGCATTTAAAGCAGGACGAACCACTGCGCTAATCGCAACAGATGTTGCTGCGCGTGGAATTCACGTCGATGATGTCTCGCTCGTAGTACATGTAGATTCCCCAGAAAGCCACAAGGATTACCTCCATCGTGCGGGTCGAACTGCACGCGCTGGCGCTGAAGGCGTAGTCGTCACATTGGCTACCCATTCACAACGTCGTGGCGTTCACGGTATGACGGCAAAAGCTGGCATCACATTAAAAGAGTCAAAGGTCCGTCCGATGGATGCAAACCTGGTCAGCATTACTGGAGCAGTTGAACCTTCCGGAATTGCGATCGCAATCGCGCCGGCGAAGCCAGAACGAAGCCAGAGCTCGCAACCAAGACGTGGTTCGGGAGCATCTGGCCGAGCTCACCGCGGCGCACGCCCATATAAAGCGGGGAAGAAAGCCGGCTTTAAGGGACGCGAACGACGGAGCGCCAAGTAACGTATATAGTTAGGTAAGTGCGTTTTCTCACTAACCCTCAAGTAAATCAATCATTCGACCTCACCTATGACGATGTATTTATGGTGCCAAGTCGTTCTGGCATATCTAGTCGGATGGAAGTCGACCTCACTCCTAACGACGGAATAGGCAATTCACTGCCAATTGTCGTGGCAAATATGACGGCAATCTCTGGACGACGTATGTCTGAGACCATTGCGCGTCGTGGCGGTATAGCAGTAATCCCGCAAGACATTCCACTCTCGATCGTTAAGGATGTCATTGCATACGTGAAATCACGCCATTTATTTTTCGATACGCCAATCACCTTAGATGGAACATCAACAACAGCAGAGGCGCTTTCACTTATTCATAAGCGTGCGCATGGCGCTGTCGTAGTTGTTGACAATGGAAAGCCAATCGGCATCGTAACTGAAGAGGATTGTGAAGGCGTTGATCGATTCACCCAACTCCATCAAGTGATGAGCAAAGACCTTGTAATGCTCAACGATGATGTGCAACCGCGAGCGGCCTTCGATTTCCTCACTGAGAATCGTCGCCGGTTAGCGCCAGTAATTTCTAAAGATGGAAAACTTGTTGGAATTCTCACAAGAGTGGGAGCGCTGCGCGCAACCCTCTATGCACCTGCGGTAGACAGCCAAGGTAGATTGCGTATCGCCACGGCAGTAGGAATCAATAACGATGTTGCTGATCGCGCAGCACAGCTCATCGAGATGGGTTCTGATTGTTTAGTAGTGGATACCGCGCATGGCCACCAAGAGAAAATGATTGAAGCGCTTAAAGCAATTCGTGCAATAAATCCAAAGGTGCCTGTAGTTGCAGGGAATGTCGTTACCGCTGATGGTGTAAGAGATTTAATCGAAGCTGGCGCTGACATCATCAAAGTGGGCGTAGGCCCAGGTGCGATGTGTACCACCCGAATGCAAACTGGCGTTGGCCGCCCGCAATTCTCAGCAGTTTTGGAGTGCGCCGCAGAGGCAAAGAAATTCGGCAAATCCATCTGGGCAGACGGCGGTGTACGTCATCCACGCGATGTCGCGCTAGCGCTCGCCGCTGGCGCCTCACAGGTGATGATTGGCTCTTGGTTCGCGGGAACATATGAGTCACCCGGAGATTTGCAGCGCGATAGCAATGGACGACTCTTCAAAGAATCTTTCGGTATGGCATCTGCCCGTGCTGTGCGAGCTCGTACTTCGCATGAAGATGCTTTCGATCGCGCGCGTAAAGCGTTATTCGAAGAGGGAATCTCAACTTCGCGAATGTACCTAGATCCAGAGCGACCTGGTGTAGAGGATCTCCTCGATAACATCATCTCTGGACTACGGTCATCATGTACCTATGCAGGTGCGAAGAGCCTTGCTGAGTTTGCTGAGAAGGCAGTGGTCGGAATTCAATCTGCCGCAGGATATGCAGAAGGTCGCCCACTCCACTCATCCTGGAAGTAATTGACTACCAGATAGACCAACCGCCATCTACCAAGATGTCGGTTCCAGTGATCCATTTACCAGCATCCGATGCAAGTAGCGCGCAGGCGCCCTTGAGATCTTCAGCTAACCCTGTGCGGTGAAACGCATTCATCGTGCGGAACTTCTCTACTTGAGCCTTATCAGTTAGGTCGTTAGGAATTTGTCCTGGGCAAATACAGTTCACGCGTACCCCATGCGGTGAATATTCCGCTGCAAGTGCTTTCGTTAAAACGAGCACACCCGCCTTGGCTGCCATATACGGTGCGCCGGATCTTTTGAAGTTCTCGTTATAGATACGTGGGTCACTTGCAAGGCGAGAGGCAATCGACCCGAGTGTGATGATGGAGCCACTCTTCTGAGGAATCATCACGCGCCCAGCAGCTTGTGCGCAGATATATGTTGAGGTGAGGTTCTTCTCTAGAGTCCAGCGAAATTCATCGACCTTGCCATGTGGTGGGTGCGCTGTTGTGTTACTGCCGCCCGCATTTGCAACAAATACATCAAGTTTTCCCTCTTTCTCCATCACGTGATCGACGAGCGAATCAACGCTTGCCTCATCAGTGACATCGCAGGTGAGCGCTGTAACTTTTAATGAGCGAGCTCGTAGCGATGCCGCCGTCTCTTCACAAAGTTCAGCTCGACGGGAGGCGATATATACATGTGCGCCAAGTTCAGCGAGAGCTTCGGTAAACGCAGTACCCAGATGCGTGCCGCCACCGGTCACGATGGCAACTCGCCCCGACAGGTCCAGTAAATCGGTAATTGTCCGGTTAACCATGTTTTCCAACTCTCTCGAAAATCTCGCGATTACCTTCCCAACGCGATCAATCCTATTTCACAGAGAGTTCACAAGGAGGGAAGCGAAGATATAGATGTCCTTCCGGAGACGGTATTGAGGCGGTTTGCAGCTTTAGGAACACGTGCAGCTGTAGGGGTAACTCCCCCGCCTCAATAAAAATCTAAATCAAATCTAATTTTCCAGTAGTAACATCGTAAAATCCACCGACAATTTTCACATCTTTAGGCAAGAGTGGATACGTGCTAATGCGCGTCAGATCAAGTTCCAGTGCAGCACGTTGATCAGTGACGGTGCGAATTTCGATGCTTCGAGTATCCACGCCTGACGCGTCAAAGATAGCCTTATGTATTTCTGGTTCGCTTCCAGAAGCCATTCGGCAATCAGTATGTGGCATCACAAGAACTCGATTGACGCCTAGAAGGTGTGTGGCTAGGACTAGCGTTCGCAATACATCTTCAGTAACACGTGCGCCAGCGTTGCGGAGAATTTTGGCGTCGCCAGGCTTCATGCCAACAATTGCTAGCGGAGCAATTCGCGAGTCCATACACGTGACTATCGCAAGGCCACGTACCGCCCGCCCGCTTAGCCCCTCAGGAACGAACTGTTGGACGAACTCTGCGTTGGCTTTAGTCAGGTCAGTGAAATCAGCGCTCATAGGCAGAATCTTAGTGTCAAAGCCCATATCGAGCTGTTCATGGGGTTTTCCTTAGAAATTCCGGTGGCAACTTTCCTTTTCTCGGTTGTGATGGTGATAATTGTCTATGCGAAAGAGCCTGCTCCGAATCCTTAGCGCCTTAATCCTTCTTGCGCCACTGTCAGCTGTGGTGGCTTTGCCCGCTCAGGCAGCGGTAGATCCCGAATCGTATGTGGTCATGCAGTTTCGAGATGATATCGACCCGATTTCTGGCAATTACCTATATAAGGTAGCGGGCGCAAAGCAAACCCCGTGTGGGGCCGAGTACGAGAATCTTTGGGACGACCCAGCATGTGCACCAGCATCAAGCACGTTGCAGGTTTATAACTATCTACCATTGTGCGCAGATGAAAAAGTTTTAGACTGTATTGAATCTGTTACATGGATTAAATCAGATGGCACCGAGGTTAAAGGCGCATTCAAGGAGAGCCGTGGCACTGTTGACCCAGATTTCACCTTCTCGCGACAGGAAAAATTTAACGTAGGAGCCTCAATCACTCCCCAGATTTTCACTTTTGCTGGGCTCTCCCACAGTAAGGGAAGTTCGTACGCGGTAACGGGCCATGTCACTCAAGAAATTGCTAACGGATCGCCATCAGCGCCAAAGATTGTCGCTTCAATTGCGCCTGTGTATTCCGAGAACGTCGATGTCGATGATAAAGAGGCTAGAACTGAGTGCTTTAATGTGAATGCAAATGATGTGAAGTGCTGGAAATTTGCCTCGAGTGATCCAGGTACAACATTCAAGTTAAATATGAAGTTATTGGCAAAGCCACAAGGTTGGATCTCTGGTCGAGTCACCGCACCTAAGGTGGTAATTGGTGCTTCGGATGCATCGAAGCGTTTCGATGTATCTATTTCTGGTTCAAATCTTTCAATTCCGATTCTGACAAAGCGCTATGACTACTCAGATTCAAATGAACGAAGTGCGTGGGAGAAGATTGCGACGGCAGTAGTTACACAGTATCCGTGGGATAAAGTCAGCGATGTCGCAAACGGTGAGTTAATCAGCGTGTATGGGCCAAATACCTTTAATACCTTTAATAAATTGGTTGCAATCGACCGACTAGCAGATGGAAAGCCATCAGGCGTCGGTAAGGAATATGATGTTGCAGATCGGTTAGCTCAAGTGTGGCGTGTCGTGCTGGATCCAACCAATGCACCATCTGGAGTCAATGGATGCGCAGCTTCGGATTTCCAAGGTTTTGTCAGTTCAAATGCGATGACATACGGCACTGCGCTTCCAAAATACGACGGCACCACAATGAGTTATGACGTGGCATCGCCCCACTACAACCCTGGTGGGAAAGATTACGACGCTGATGCATTTAAGGGACGTTATGACTTGTTGCTCACAGAGTCTTACGCCAAATGTGTGTGGAATCTGAAAGATGGGATTCCTACTGTCTCAGTAGAAGTTCAAAAAACTGATGGCACTCTGGATAACAGCGTCAAGGTGACAGGTGGGCTAAACGCTTCGAGTGGACTCTATGAGTTCTCTGCGATCGGATTTACTTTCAGTAGCCCGAAAATCAAGATCAAGCTCTCAGCGCCTCCAACAAAGGATGGCACCCCAACAGTCACGCAAGCCGCGCCTGCCGCCAAGCCGAAGGCAAGCCTGAAGAGCATCAGCTGTGTTAAAGGCAAGATCACCAAGAAAGTTACCGGAATAAGTCCCAAGTGCCCTGCTGGTTTTAAGAAGAAGTAATTCTTAAAGTTTAAGCAGCGAAGGTGACGGTCTGGAAGGCAAGCGTTGCTACTTTGCCTGAGACTTTTCCAGTGCTATCCACCCGTATGACTTTTCCTTTGTTATCAATGAGCGACCTGGTTTTGCCGTCAAAGTAAATTGGCGCTCCTGTTGCTGAGACGATGGGGTTGCCCTTCGAATCAAATAGTTGAGCGTTTAGTCCAAGTACTGCAGTTTTCCCAGTGGGATCTTTAACTGTGGTTTTGGTTGCGCCGACCTTCACCGGCTCAAAAGTCTCCCATTTACCAAGTGCCATCGGTTTACCATCGGTGCCAAGAATCAAACGCCCCGACGAATCTGTGATCTGTCCCTTGTTGTTAATGCGACAGGCTTTTCCATTCTTATCAACGAGCGGTAACCCGTTAGCCATTAACGGAGTAGCGCTCACGCTCAAGATAGTGGGACGACCATCTGGGCCGAGGACCGTGTTTCCACCTTCATCGACGAGCGTGCCACCAAAAGCGAATTGAAGATCTTGGCCTTGCGCGCTCTTGATTTGTTGGAGCTTGGAGGTCGTCACTGGCATGCCAGCAGCTCCGGTGTAGACAGGTTGGCCAGCAACCGTAAGAACTTGGTTATCTGAATTGAGAATTGGTTGACCCATAAAAGGCTTCTTGTTTGCGCCAAGCGCAGCATTTCCATCGGCATCTGCCATTGGCGAAGCAAGCACTGGTTGATTAGTTTTTTGGTTGATGATGGTTTCACCCAGCGCGTTAGTTAGTGGGGGCGCGTAGAGAACCTCGCCGTTCTTTGCAACCAATGGCTTACCGTTCTCATCGAGAAGTGGAACCGCCATGATTGCATTTCCATCGGCATCAGTGAGCGCTTCTTGTCCAGCAATCGTGATGAGTTTTGTGTACAAAACTTTGCCTTGATGTTCAACTGGTTTGCCATTTTGATCTAACGTTGGCGTGGCCATAACTGGTTTTCCGTTGCGATCAGAGAATACGAAGTTGCCTTGCTTGACTACCGGTGCAGTTGTAAGAGCTTTGCCTGATGAATCTTTTATCTCTTCACCATTTGCATCAGTGACGTTAAGCAAAATTACTGGCGCAGTAGATGCCTTCTTCTTGGGCGCAGGAGGCGCTTTCTTACCACCGGAGCTTGGAGCTGCAGCAGGTGGCGGCGGCGCTGCTACTGAGAAACTTTGGCCCGAGGAGGAGCGCGCTAACTGACCTATAGCTTGCCCATTCTGGTCTAGAGCAACACCGTTCTTAATTTGCACTGAGCTGGCGTCATAGGCAGTGAAATTTGCAGTCTTTGCCATCGTGGCATTTCCTTCAAAAGTGTTAACCGCTTGCCCAAGGCAACTAGCTGGTGGTGGGTTAGCAGCACACTCAGCGCGATATGTTCCCGCATTCGCATTTGTTCCACCAGTGCCAGGGTAAATGCAGTACGTGCCACTTGGTGATGGAACCTGATTTGATGGGCATGTGATGGCTACACCTGCTGAGCCACCGCCAACGTTGTCACACTCGATAGCTGTGACACGAACCGATCCATCTTTACATTTAATTGTGGCTACTTGGTTTACAACTCCACCTGCAGCGCCAGTGCTTTTGCAAGCCTTTGTTCCCTCGTCAAAGAAGAAACCTGCACCACAATTGATCCAATTATTGGCAGTATTCCCTACATTTGGAGTTTGAACTGCAATAGTTCCGCCACATGCAGTTGTGACTTTGTTTGCAGCTGCCGAACAATCAATCTGTCCAGTGTTCGATACAACTGGAGCGATGCATGATCCATTTGCATCGCGAATCATGCCATTCATGCATCCCGTTGCATTCACATTTCCAGCAGTTGCCGTACCAGTTGATGGAGGGCAAAACGTTCCATTGGGTACTTGCGCACCATTACAGAAGAAAGTTCCAGTGCCCGCACCTGTACCCGCGCCGCCACCGCATGCAACTGTTGCTTGATTTGCGGGAACGCTACAGTCGATATTTCCTTTGCTATCAATTGTTCCCACGACTGGTGCAATGCAAGCTGTACCAGCTGCATTTGGAACAAAAGTACCTGTGCAATTTAATCCACCCGCGCTACCTGGATTAGGTGCTGTAGCGGTTGTTGTGCCAGCGCTTGCTGGACATGCTGGAGGTCCCATCCCAGGCATACATACAATTCCAGTGCCAGTACCTGCTGGTGGAACGTATGCAGTGGTACCAGTACCTGCTGGTGGAACGTATGCAGTGGTACCAGTACCTGCTGGTGGAACGT
>CAZLOJ010000023.1:16649-16805 GCA_964561165.1 uncultured Bifidobacterium sp.
AAGTCGGAGTAGTCGCTGGCGGTGGCGGTTCAACAATAGGAGCGATACACGAACCGTTAGGAGCTTGTATCAGACCTGCCTCGCATGCAGCGGAAGCCGGGAGAGCGGTAGGCGCAACTAATCCAAGAGTTGTGATGGCGAGCGCAGCTATGAAAG
>CAZLOJ010000024.1:0-16799 GCA_964561165.1 uncultured Bifidobacterium sp.
AGAAGGCCCGGTTGGCCATTGCGCGCTTAATCCTCAAAAACCCGAAGATTGTTCTGTTGGATGAAGCCACTGCTCATTTAGATACTGAGAACGAAGCGCTGGTGCAAGCGGCTTTCAAAGAGGTATTGAAGAATCGAACAAGTATCGTTATCGCGCACAGGCTCTCAACAGTTCGAGATGCCGATCAGATTTTTGTTGTAGATCGAGGACGCATCATCGAGCGAGGTCAGCACGATGATTTGCTTTCTAATAAAGGTCTCTACGCAGAGCTTTATCAGCGCCAGTTCTCAGAGTGATCGTTCACCTCGGTAGAGAGCAAAACGCGTTCCGGCGATAAGTAGGGCAAACAACCACCACTGAATGGCATATGCAAGGTGCGGACCCTCTCCAGGAGGAGATAACGGCGCGATGGGCAATGCGTCTGCGGCTCCAGGACCTGAGCTATTACTTAACTTGAGATATGTAAAGAACGTCTCTCCTGAGTAGGTTTTCTGGAGTGTTTCCTCGTCGATGCGCCCAACTCGAGGGGCAGGTAGCGCAAAGAAGAGACCTCTAGATTCTTTTACGTCGTCATATTTTTTTAAAATACCGGTGATAGTGAGTAGTTCGTTAGACGGATTAGGAATTGGGATGTCAGTATCCGCGCTTTTATTAGTTTCAATCCACCCTCGATCGACCCAAATTGGTGGAATTGTGTCATCAGAGGGAAGAAAGAGGGAGAGCACCTCTAATCCATATCGATCTTGGAAGTAGTGACCACGAACAAGCATTTGGCTCGACTGGTCATACTTGCCTGAAATTTTCACTTTCATCCATGCGCGTACAGTTTTTTGATTCTCTCCGTTGAGCTCAACAGGCTGCTCGGAGAGCGCCACATTGATCTCTTCCGTGAGTTGATGCCGAAATTCATATCGATCAAACTGCCAGAATCCCAGACGAACACATAGCGCCATGGCCAAAAGGCAGGCGAGTGTAAAAAGAAGCGAACTAGTTCGACTCTTCCTTGCCATACTTAATAGTAGAGCCACCAATGGCTCGGCGATTCACGCGGCCAAGTGATTCGGGTCGGACGATCGTCTCTCTCCCAGCGTTAGCAATGATGACTGCCACATACGGCACAACTACCGCTCCGGCGAGTGTGAACCAGCGCCAGGGGTTTGGCAGAAAAATCGTGGCAATGAAACAAGCGGTACGAAACATCATCGAATAGAAATATCGAATCTGGCGCGCCCTTTGGTCTACTGTGAGCGAGGGTTGCGCATCGGTGATGGAGTGAATCTCACCCTCATTCTGCTGTTTTGCCATACCGCTACGGTAGAGAGTAATCGCCCATCCCGCATCATTTAATCCTATTTAGAGAGTGTTATTCGGGCGGCTACGCGCTAGTAGGCGATTTAGAAGATACCTTTTCCCTTGTGGGAGAGCGAGTGCACGAACCGAGGGTCGTTTTAATCACAGGCGGTAACCGCGGTATCGGTGCTGCTATCGCTGAGCGCTTTGCCCAGGCCGGTGATCGAGTGGTGATTGGGCATCGGACTTCTAATCCACCAGATTTCTCCGCGCGAATCACATCGATAAATGTCGATGTCCGTGATTCAGCGACTCTTGATAGCGCCTTTGCGACAATTGAAGGTGAGCTCGGTCCTGTCGAAATTCTCATCGCCAATGCTGGGATCACTCGAGACAACCTCATATTACGAATGAGTGACGAAGAATTTGATGAAGTAAGCGCAACGAATTTCGCGGGAGCTTTCAAAACCGTCAAGCGTGCGGCAAAGGGAATGCTCAAACTCAAGCGGGGTCGGATTATCTTGATTGGGTCGGTAGTAGGTTTACTTGGTAGCGCCGGCCAAAGTAATTACGCAGCAACTAAATCTGCTTTAGTTGGTCTAGCGCGCTCTTTGGCTCGCGAGCTTGGCTCACGCAGCATCACTGCGAATGTCATTGCTCCAGGCTTTGTTGAGACAGATATGACTGATGCGCTCTCTTTGGAGCGCAAGAAAGAGATAGCAGCAGCAATTCCACTCGGAAGATTTGCCTCAACTGAAGAAATCGCGGAAGTCGCATACTTCCTGGCATCTAACGGCGCTAGCTACATCACGGGCGCAGTTATTCCCGTTGATGGTGGATTAGGAATGGGGCATTGATGGCAAATCTCAACGAAAATTCTCTCGGTAATGGCCTCGTGGCAGGCAAGAACTTTCTTGTTACCGGCGTTCTTACCGATCAATCAATTGCTTTTCATATCGCGCGCCTCATTCAGGAAGAAGGTGGCGAGGTAATCCTCTCGTCATTTGGACGGGCGATGAGTATTACGCAAAGAATTGCTGGACGCTTGCCACGCACAGCTCCCGTTATCGAACTAGATGTTACCAATCAAGAACATCTAGCTCGTTTGCAGAGCACAATCAAAGAGCATCACCAAAGGCTCGATGGTGTTGTGCACTCGATTGGTTTTGCACCCGAGAGCGCGCTTGGCGGCAACTTCCTGCACACATCATGGGATGACGTTGCGGTTGCACTTCACGTTTCTGCTTACTCGCTCGCTTCGCTCACCATGGCGACAAAGGATTTAATGAGCGCTGGCGGTTCGGTTGTTGGCATGGACTTTGATGCAACAGTTGCATGGCCGCAATATGACTGGATGGGTGTTGCTAAGGCTGCCCTGGAATCGACAACGCGCTATCTGGCGCGTGATCTTGGCAAAGAGAATATTCGAGTTAATTTGATCGCGGCCGGCCCAATAAAAACGATGGCGGCAAAATCCATTCCGGGCTTTGCAGAGTTTGAAGAGGTGTGGAACTCTCGCGCACCTCTAGCGTGGGATATCTCAGATCCAGTCCCTGCGGCGAAGGGGGCAGTAGCCCTCCTCTCTGATTGGTTCCCGAAAACCACTGGCGAAATCATCCATGTCGATGGCGGAGTCCACGCCGTCGGCGCGTAAGGGCAGGGCGCTCGGTCGGGATTGGCGCACTCCCAAGGGGCTGCGGTACCCTAAAGCCCTCCTTGAGCAATCAGGGATACGCGAAGAGGAGCCCAGCTCCCACCTCTAGCCCGCACAGGGCTCTACGAGGTTCACCTCCAGCTCCACCGGCTTTTCTGGTGCGGGATTGGGAAGGTTTCTCCTTGCGTGGCAATTCTACGTAGCACGCACGACCTCATTCACAGAGTTGTAAGGAGAACACATCAGCGCAGAACCTCGCATCAACGATCTCATTCGCGTTCCAGAAGTTCGGTTAATCGGACCTAATGGTGAGCAAATTGGCGTAGTTGCAATCGATCAAGCAATTCGAATGGCAGAAGAAGTTGGTCTTGACCTAGTAGAGATTGCCCCGGATGCACAACCGCCAGTTTGCAAGGTGATGGATTTCGGAAAATACAAATACGAAATCGCTCAAAAGGCGCGGCTGGCTCGAAAGAACCAAACCCATGTAGTGGTTAAAGAGATGAAGATGCGCCCAAAGATTGATACCCACGATTATGAGACGAAGAAATCTCATATCGAACGGTTCCTTCTTGGGGGCGACAAGGTGAAAGTGACGATGATGTTTCGAGGCAGGGAGCAGGCGCGTCCTGATACCGGTTTCAGAGTGCTCCAGAAACTCTCTGAAGATGTCGCCGAAATAGCGACTGTTGAGTTTGCACCCAAACTTGATGGTCGAAATATGATCATGGTTCTCGCGCCGACAAAGCGCAAGGGCTCAAATTAATTAAGGGAAGAGGAAGCTATGCCAAAGATGAAGACGCACAGCGGCGCAAAGAAGCGCTTCAAGCTGACCGGAAGCGGAAAAATCAAACGTGAGCGAGCCGGAAAGCGCCATCTACTAGAGGGCAAATCTTCTCGTCGCACCCGTCGCCTCTCTGGCGATGTCGTTGCCAACGAGGCAACAAGCAACACGGCAAAGCGCCTACTAGGTTTGAAGTAAAGGAGAGCCCACATGGCAAGAGTTAAGCGCGGTGTTCATGCCGCAAAGAAGCGTCGAACCACTCTCGAGCGAGCTAGCGGATATACCGGTCAACGCTCAAGGCTCTTCTCGCGTGCGAAAGAGCAAGTCACGCACTCGATGGTCTATGCATTCAATGATCGCAAAGACAAGAAGGGGCAGTTCCGTCGCCTCTGGATTACTCGCATCAATGCAGCAGCGCGTGCAAACAACATGACCTATAACCGATTCATGCAAGGTTTGAAAGTTGCTGGCATCGATGTAGATCGCCGCGTACTTGCTGATATGGCAGTGAACGATCCAGCGGCCTTCACCGCTCTCGTCGAAGTAGCGCGAAAGAACGTTGTCCTCTCCTAACGAAGTAATTAAGAGCCTTCATTCGAGCCATGTCGCTCGCGTGAAGGCTCTTCACGCTTCTAAGGGGCGAAAGAGCGCTCAGCAATTCATCGCGGAGGGGCCTGCATCTGTTTTGGCAGCGCTGTCATCAACGCGATATCCCGTCGTATCTCTCTATGTCACTGAATCTGGTGCCGAACATCTACCCAAGTCAGCCCTTAATCGCGCGACGTATCTCAGTGAGAAAGTTATGGCTGCGATTTCAACAGTTGAGAGCGCCCAGGGAGTTCTCGCTATCTGTGCCATCACTCCTGAAGCTGACCAGAACCACGCGGGAGAGATTTTCCAAAGAGTCCAATTGCCGCTTATCTATTGCTTCGAAGTTAATGATCCAGGAAATCTGGGCACGATTATCCGTACTGCAGATGCTCTGGGGTCGGCTGGTGTTCTCTTATCTCCAGGGAGTGCAGATCCATTCTCGCCGAAAGTAGTCCGATCAACGGCGGGTTCGCTTTGGAACGTAGCAGTTCTGCGAGAGGTCGACATCCAATCAGCAGCGAAAGCGGCGCGTTCGTATCAGCGCAAGATTTATGCTGCCGATGGACGCGGCAGCACAGCACTTTCGCAAATTAGCGGCAAAGATGCGCTATGGATTTTCGGAAATGAGGCTCGTGGATTGACGAAAGAAGTCGCCGCGCTCGCTGATCAGGTAGTAGCAATCCCTATGAAAGGTCGAGCCGAAAGTCTCAATTTGGCGACCGCCGTGGCCATCACCCTCTTCCACGCCAATTCATAATCCAGCGCTAGAATTCTGCGGTGTCTGAGAATCTTCGTGAGCTAGTTGCATTAGCCAAATCAGCCTTCGAGCAAGCGTCGAATCTTGACGAATTCAAAAGCGCCCGATTGGCGCACTTGGGAGATAAATCGCCGATAGCTTTGGCTAATCGTGAACTTGGGAAATTAGCTTCCGCCGATCGCGCCGCCCGAGGACAAGAGATTAATACAGTTAAAAGTGAAATCTCCGCCATCGCCCAGGCGCAAGAAGAGAAGCTCGTCAGAGAGCGTGATGAACGAATTCTCATCGAAGAACAAGTTGATATCACTTTGCCAGCTCGAAACTCTCAACGCGGCGGCCTACACCCGCTGACAATCCTGCGGGATGACATCTGTGATTTATTCATCGGACTCGGATACGAAGTTGCTGAAGGCCCTGAGCTGGAATCAGAGTGGCTCAACTTTGATGCGCTAAATATTCCAGCAGATCATCCTGCTCGAACGATGCAAGATACCTTCTTTATTGAACCGCTCAGCACAAAATTAGTTTTACGCACACATACCTCTCCGGTTCAGGTCCGCACCATGTTGGATCGAACGCCACCCATTTATGTTATTTGCCCCGGCCGTACTTTCAGATCCGATGAATTAGATGCCACCCATACCCCTGTTTTCCATCAGGTAGAAGGGTTAGTCATTGATCGCAAAATCACAATGGCGCATCTAAAAGGGACCCTCGATTACTTTGCAACCTCGATGTTTGGTGAGGGGATCACAACAAGACTGCGCCCTTCCTTCTTCCCGTTTACTGAACCGAGCGCAGAGGTAGATATTCGCTGCTTTGTCTGTCGCGGTGAATCAAGTGAGTGTCGCACATGTAAGGGTGAGGGCTGGGTTGAGTGGGGCGGTTGTGGCATGGTCAACCCGAAGGTGTTAATTGCGTGCGGTGTAGATACTGATGAATTTTCTGGTTTTGCATTTGGTATGGGTCTCGAGCGCACTTTGATGTTCCGACATGGAATCACTGATATGCGGGAGATAGTCGAAGGCGACGTTCGATTTACTGCGCAGTTCGGGGTGGGTCGATGAAAGTTCCATTGTCATGGGTGCGAGATTTCGTTCCACTTCCAGATTCATTGAGCCCAAGTGAGATTGTCGAAAAACTAGTTGCACTTGGTTTTGAAGTTGAAGGCGTTCAGGATCTGCGACCGGAGATACAAGGACCGATTCAGATTGCCGAAGTTCTGGAGATCGAAGAAATAACAGGTCAAAAGAAGCCGATTAGATATGTGAAAGTAGCGGCGCTCGAGGAACGTTATGTCATTTGTGGAGCACAGAACTTCTCCGTGGGTGATTTCGTTGTGCTGGCGCTACCTGGCTCTGTTCTCCCTGGAAACTTTGCGATATCTGCACGGGAAACGTATGGCAAGACAAGTAACGGCATGATTTGCAGCGCACGTGAACTTGGCATGGGCGATGATCACAGTGGAATCATCGTGCTGAATCCAACCCAAACAGGAGTTGCGCGCGGGGGCGATGCTATTGCGCTACTTAATCTGCACGATGTAATCCTTGATGTAGCCGTCAACCCAGATCGCGGTTATGCAATGTCTATCCGCGGCATCGCTCGCGAGTTGGCGCTCGGGTTCAGTCTGCCATTTACCGACCCAACATCACTCGCACCAGATTTGCCGCTTGTCGATAACGCAGAAGTGACTACTCCAAAAATAGAGGCTGGGGCAGATTTCATCGTCCTTCGCTCAGTCGAATCAGTCGACGTCACTGCACCTACGCCACTCGTGATGGCTCGCAGATTGCAAATGGCAGGCATGCGCTCCATCTCACTTGCTGTCGATATCACTAACTACATCATGCTTGAATATGGACAGCCGCTCCATGCATTCGATAAAGCAAAGATCTCGGGAACATTAACGGTTAGACGAGCAGGCAAGACAGCAACTCTTACAACGCTTGACGGTCAAGAACATCCGCTTAACGAGAATGATCTACTCATTGCAGACGACGATGGGGCGCTCGCACTTGCGGGAACCATGGGTGGACTCCATTCTGAAGTCACTGGCTCGACTACATCGATAACTATCGAAGCGGCACATTTCTTTGCCATGGATGTGGCAAAGAACGCTCGTGCTCACAAACTTTCTACCGAAGCATCCCGGCGCTTTGAACGAGGAGTGGATCCGCAGCTTCCAATTGTTGCCTCGGCCCGCGCAGTTCAAATGCTTACTCAATTAGCGGGCGGGCGTTATCTTGGCGGCAAGAGGGATGGTGCACCTTCAACTCCTCAGTCGATTGACATCGATCCGGATTATGTGAGCGAACTTATTGGCGGACACTATTCGCACGAAGTAGTCCGCGATGCATTCATTAAGATTGGCGCGGAAATTGAGATGGACACTCCGCAATGGAAAGTGATGCCACCATCTTGGCGACCAGACCTCACGATGAAGGCAGATTTGGCTGAAGAAGTAGCGCGCATCGAGGGATATGAGAAGATTCCATCGCTGTTGCCACCTGCGCCACTTAGTCGAGGCTTAACCCCGCTGCAGAAGCGAAGACGGAGAATCGCACAGTTCTTAGCTGATCGCGGACTTCTCGAAGTCCAGAATTATCCATTCATTAGCCCCGAAACAATTGAAATGATGGGATTTACTGGTGCGCGGGCGCGGACGTACAAGATTGCAAACCCCATCTCCGAAAAAGAACCGCTACTCCGACCGCATATGGTGCCTGGCTTGATCGACACAGCAGTGCGCAATATGGGTCGAGGCGTGAAATCGATGGCGCTTTTCGAGATTGGTAGCGTCTTCCGTGCGCCTGAAACAATCCCGTCACCGCCGTACTTAGGTACCGATCGACGTCCAACTCCCGATGAGATTGCGGCGCTTTATGCCAGCGTCCCTGACCAGTGGTTCGTGGTAGGAATCTTGTTACTGGGGGATGCGCAAGGAGATAGTTGGTTAGGCAAAGGTCGCAAGTATGGATGGCACGATGCGATTGCGCTTGCAGAGGAGATTATCGAATTGACCGGAAATGTCTCAACGGTGCATCGTAGTGATTTCACTCCTTGGCATCCAGGTCGTTGCGCTGAGTTGCGGGTGAATGGAGTTCCCGCTGCACACTTAGGTGAGCTGCACCCACGAGTTATTGCGCACTATGGATTACCCCCACGATCTAGCGCCGTAATGTTAAATATTGGAACGCTGCCAGTTGTTGGCCCCACTCAAGTAAAGCCGCTTTCCAACATGGTGCCCACCATTCAAGATATTGCGCT
This sequence comes from uncultured Bifidobacterium sp., assembly GCA_964561165.1. Classification (GTDB taxonomy): domain Bacteria; phylum Actinomycetota; class Actinomycetes; order Nanopelagicales; family Nanopelagicaceae; genus IMCC26077. Next base: position 8,347 of record CAZLOJ010000024.1, read on the forward strand.
CGTGGTACCGAAAGATTGCGAAGTCAGCACCATCATTAACGCCCTTTATGCAGGCGGGGGAGAGCTTCTTGAGCGAGTGGAGCTTTTTGATCGCTATACCGGCAAGCCGCTCAACGAGAACGAAATTTCGTATGCATTCACGCTGACTTTTCGGGCCGGCGATCGAACCCTCACCGCAGAAGAGGCCGGCCTGCTGCGGGATGCGGCTGTGGCGGCCGCCGCCACATATGGAGCGCGTCTTCGCGGATAATGCATAAATTTGCATAATCGTGTATATTTACACAGATGAAGGTAGCAGTCATTGGAGCCAGTGGATATAGCGGTGGGGAGCTACTGCGCCTCTTAGCGATGCATCCAGAGTTTGAATGCCACGCAGCGATTGCACATACGCAAGCAGGGGAGCTCATCGCATCAGTACACCCGCAGCTAACTGGTACCTATAGCGATACGTTTAAAACTTTCGATCCGAAATTGGTTGAAGATTCGGAATTAATTTTTCTTGCACTACCACACGGTGAATCAGGGAAGTTGATCGGTGAGCACGAGAGGGTTTTTGCGGGGAAGAAAATCATCGACCTCGGCGCGGATTTTCGACTTACCTCGCCAAACTCGTGGACAAAATATTACAGCGGAACACATTGGGGAAAGTGGCAATATGGATTGCCAGAATTGCCAGGGGTGCGAGCGAAAATCACATCTGCTGAACGAATTGCAAATCCTGGTTGTTATGCAACGGCAATTGCGCTCTCGCTTGCACCGTTCGCCACCCTCGGCGCGAAAGTCAATCTTGATGATGTCGTAATTACTGCAGCCTCCGGAACAACGGGCGCCGGTCGAAGCGCCAAGATTAATTTGATTGGTAGTGAGGTAATGAACTCCATCTCTGCATACAAAGTTGGTGGGGTGCATCAACACACGCCAGAGATTGAAGAGGCGATTGCTGAGCTCTCCCAGCAAAAGGTTGCCCTTTCGTTCACGCCATTCTTGGCGCCGCTACCCAGAGGAATCATCTCTTCCGTTAGCGTTCGAGTAACCAAATCCAACACTGAAGAACTTCACGAGTTATTCAGCAGAACTTATCTGAACGAGCCTTTCGTTAAGGTGTTGCCGAATGGACAATGGCCACAGACCAATTCATTAATCGGCAGCAATGGCGCCCATCTTCAAGTTGCTTTCGATGAACATGTTGGTCGCGCTGTAGTTGTTGCCTCTATTGATAATTTAGGAAAGGGCGCCGCCGGACAGGCGGTACAAAATGCCAATCTCGTATCTGGCTTTGCTGAAACTGCTGGGTTATCTGCCATGGGGACGCGATGAACTTTCCTGCAGGTTTCGCCGTAGCTGGCCTCGCAGCGGGCATTAAGTCCAGCGGAGCGAGGGATTTAGCGCTGATTGCTAATGTCGGGAAACGAAAGAGCGCTGCTGCGGTATTCACTAAGAACCGAATGACTGCGGCTCCGGTCATCTGGAGTAAGCAAGTGATTGCTGATGGTCGGATTGACGCCATCATCATCAACTCCGGAGGGGCGAATGCCTGCACTGGACCTGAAGGTTTTGCCGACACCCATAAGAGCGCTGAACATGTCGCGAAAGTTTTAGGTATTTCCGCGTCAGATGTTGCCGTGTGCAGCACCGGCCTTATTGGCGAACGTCTACCGTTGGAGAAAATCTTTAGTGGAATAAATGATGCTGCGAACGAGCTTGCTCCTAGAAATTGGGTTGCGGCAGCCGAGGCGATCATGACCACGGATTCACACTCGAAGATTGCGCTCCATGAGATTAACGGAGTTCGATTCGTTGGTATCGCAAAAGGTGCGGGAATGTTAGCGCCAGCGCTAGCGACCATGATCTCGGTACTCGCTACCGATGCTGATGTTAACTCTGATGACTTACAAGCAGCCTTAGTGGAAGCAACGTCTCTGACTTACGACCGTCTCGATTCCGATGGCTGCACCTCAACGAACGACTCAGTCATCGCATTAGCAAGTGGTGAGAGCGCTTCATTGACGTACGCAGAGCTTGTCGCAGGGTTAACGGCAATTTGTAGAAATCTTGCCGATCAATTGATCGGTGATGCTGAAGGCCACACGAAGGTTATTGCAATCACCACAATTAATGCACAGACAGTCTCGGATGCACTAGACATCTCGCGAGCATGCGCGCGAAATAATCTCCTCAAATGCGCGCTCTTTGGTGAGGACCCTAATTGGGGGAGAATTCTTGCGGCGGTCGGCACATCCACTGCTGAATTTGATCCATTCGATCTAGATGTGAGTATCAACGGGGTCATGGTCGCTAAGTCGAGCGCTCCATTTCAAGATAGAGCGTTGGTAGATATGAGTGGGGCACGAATCGAGATTGTCATCGATGCTAAATCAGGCCCGCATGAAGCAACTATCCTGACTAACGATCTTTCAACTATGTATGTACATGAGAATTCTGCGTATTCATCATGATTGTCATCAAATATGGCGGTCATGCGATGATCAACGAAGAATTAGCTGAGTCTTTCGCCAGCGATGTAGTCGCTTTGGTAAAGAGCGGCGAGAAAGTCGTAGTCGTTCATGGCGGAGGGCCGCAGATCGATCAAGAGCTCAAAGCGAAAGGGCTCACCTCAACGTCAGTTGCTGGGTTGCGTGTTACTACTCCAGAGATGATGAACGTAGTGGAGATGGTTCTCTCTGGCCGCGTGCTGCGTGACGTTACCAACTCGTTGATTCAAGCCGGAGGAAATGCGGTAGGTATTACCGGGCGAGACGGGCAAATGCTTATTGCCGAACAAATCACAAAGAGCGCTACCGGCGAGGCCATTGATGTCGGTCAAGTTGGTGAGATCTCGCACGTGAATCCCGAATTATTGAGCACACTCCTTGAAGGGGGATTCATCCCAGTAGTTGCTCCAGTATCAGCAGATCGTTCTGGGCGCGCTTTCAACGTGAATGCAGATTCAGTCGCGGGCGCAATATCGGGAGCGCTAAATGCTGAGCGAACGATATTTCTGACTGATGTTCCCGGACTCTTTCGAAATTGGCCAGACCAATCCAGCCTCATTCCCACAATCACATACGACGAGGCGACCGCGCTGTTGCCCACTCTTGCAGATGGAATGATTCCAAAAGTGGCTGCGTGCCTGCGGGCAATCGAAATGGGCGCAAAGAGCGCTCAGATAGTAGATGGCAGGGGTATCGGTGCGGTTAGGGCAGCGATCGACAATCATTCGGGGACGGTGTTCACGCCATGAAAAATTGGGATGAAGTGTTCATGGCCAATTACGGCACCCCACAACTGACTCTGGTCTCTGGCGTTGGCAATAAGGTCAAAGATTCCCATGGCGTGGAATACCTTGATTTCTTAGGTGGCATTGCGACCAACATTCTTGGACACGCACACCCCGCGATCACGGCCGCCGTTACTGAGCAGTTAGCGCAGTTGACCCATGTGAGTAATTTCTACGCTCATCCACAAGGTTTGACATTAGCTGCCAAACTGCAATCGCTAATTGGCGATAACTCTGCCAGAACTTTCTTCTGTAATTCTGGTGCAGAAGCAAATGAAGCGGCTCTGAAGATATCTCGACTCACTGGGCGCAAGAAAATCGTCGCCTTTGTAAATAGCTTTCATGGGCGCACTATGGGCGCACTTTCTATGACCGGTCAAAGCTCTAAACGCGATCCTTTCAAGCCACTCATTCCCCATATCTCCTTCTTGCCATATGGCGATGAGCGTGCGCTCAAGCGCGGAATTTCAAAGCGAACTGCGATGGTGATCATCGAACCGATTCAAGGAGAGGCTGGTGTAATTGCCCCTCCTGCTGGATTCCTCAAGAAGGTGCGTGAGCGCACCCGTGACGTTGGTGCGCTGCTCGCTGTTGATGAAGTGCAAACCGGTATGGGGCGAACGGGAACATGGTTTGCGTATCAACGTGAAGAAATAACGCCTGACATCATCACGCTTGCCAAAGGTCTCGGCGGCGGGTTGCCCCTTGGCGCAACAATTGGTTTAGGCAAGGCTGCCGAGTTTCTGCAAGCAGGAAGCCATGGCTCAACGTTTGGCGGCAGTCCTACCTCTACTGCTGCAGCCCTTGCAGCGATCGAGGTCATTGAACGCGAGGGGCTACTGGCAAAAGTTGCAGCGCTTGGAGATCACCTCAAATCAGAGGCAGCCGCACTTCCTGGAGTAAAAGAGGCCAGAGGCGCTGGGTTGCTTATCGGTATCGAACTATTCAAAGCAGATGCAAAAGAGATCCAACAAGAGTTAGAGAAAGAACGAATCTTGGTCAACGCACCAAACCCAACGACGATTCGAATTGCTCCTGCGTTGATTACAAACCATTCTGATGTCGAACGCTTTCTGCAATCACTCGGCAAAATACTGAGGATCCGAGCATGAGCGGCGTACTTCACACAAAAATTGCACGTCAAGAGCTGATTAAAGAATGGATATCTGCGGGATTGATTCATTCCCAAGCAGAGGTTGTTGATCGATTGAAGGCTTCTGGATTCATCGTCACTCAAGCAACCGCAAGTAGAGACCTTGAAGAGATCGGCGCGGTGCGCGGACGCGATAGTAAAGGTCAGTTGCGCTATCAGCTAGCCGCCGAGAGTCAAGAGGAGCCTTTGTTCCGAGTTGGAAAATTACTAAACGAGTTACTCGTTCAGATTCAAAGTAGTGGAAATCTGCTGGTGCTTCGAACCCCTCCAGGCGGAGCGCAACTTCTTGCGAGCGCACTGGATCGAGCTAGTCGCGCGGGAGTTCTAAAGCAAATTATTGGAACCATCGCCGGCGATGACACGGTGATGGTAATCATCAATGAGTCATACAAGACCAGTGAGGTGCTGGAATTCCTGACCTCGCTTGCAGAGGATGTCGATACCGAGAATCTTGATGAAACACGGAAGAATACGGTTCAGAGTTTGGCGAAATCCAAAAACAAGGGAGAGCGATGACACTTTGGGGAGGGCGATTCTCGTCAACTACATCAGATGCTATGGCCGCGCTCTCTCGGAGCGTTCATTTCGACTGGCGACTTGCACCGTATGACATTGTGAGCAGTAAGAGTCATTGTCAGAATTTGGTGAAGAGCAGGATTCTCACTGCCGCCGAAGGGAAGAAGATTTCAGTAGCACTTGATCAATTGCGTAAGGATATTGAGCGCGGCGCTGTGGTTCCTGGGGAGCACGATGAAGATCTCCATGGCGTCATTGAGCGGGTATTGATTGAGCGCCTGGGCGACCTTGGCGGAAAACTTCGAGCCGGTCGCTCCCGGAATGACCAAATCGCAACCGATCTTCGCCTCTACTTGCGAGAGGTTTCCTGTGAACTCATCGCTCAACTCACATCGCTTGCGCAAGCATTTGTCGTACAGGCTAAGAGCCACGATGCCTCTTATGTCTCTGGATTTACCCACCTTCAGCATGCGCAACCCATTGTCTTTGGTCATGAGTTGGCAAAACATGCACATGCGCTCCTACGTGATGTGCAGCGATTAGAACAATGGTGGGAACGAACTGGCGTTAGCCCCTTAGGGTCAGGTGCGCTAGCAGGTACGGCGCTCTCTGCCAATCCAGAGGGAGCTGCAAAAAGCCTTGGTTTCAACGCCTCGGCAGGTAACAGTATCGATGCAGTGAGCGATAGAGATTTTGCTGCAGAGTTCTTATTTATTGCTGCGATGATTGGCATTCATTTATCGCGAATCGGTGAGGAATGGATTCTCTGGAGCTCAACCGAGTTTGGTTGGGCAAAGCTCTCTGATTCATTTTCAACGGGTTCATCAATCATGCCGCAGAAAAAGAATCCTGATGTTGCCGAACTGGCCCGCGGAAAGAGCGGTCGATTAGTGGGAAATTTAACAAGCATGCTTGTGACGTTGAAGGCGCTGCCCTTTGCCTATAACCGAGATCTGCAAGAAGATAAAGAACCCGTGTTTGACTCGATTGATACGTTGCTTCTGTTATTGCCCGCAGTTATCGGAATGGTGGAGAGCACCGAGTTTGATACGAAGAAGATGGCAAGCGGTGCTGCCTCTGGATTCGCTCTTGCTACTGAGGTTGCTGACTATCTCGTTCGCAAAGGCGTGCCGTTCGCAAAAGCTCACGAAATTTCTGGCAAGGCCGTCTCGATGGCCGAAGCCAAGTCTGCTTCCTTGGAAGAGTTATCACTTGCGGAGTTCCAATCTTTAAACAAGCTCTTTAGCGCTGACATCTTCAAGGCTCTCACTGTTGAGAGTGCGGTGGCATCGCGCAAGAGTCGAGGCGGTACCGCCCCTACTGCGCTACGCCTCCAACTCACCGAATTAGGTACGCTTATTACTGTTACCAAACGTGCGAATTCCAAGCGAAGTGCGCAGGTTGCAAAACTATGGGGCGAGACGGGTGTACGAAAAAAGGCAAAAACGAAGGCAACGAGAACGAAATAAACAGCAGTAAGCAAAGAGATGAGTGAGTGGGGGAGTCCAGTTGGGTAGCGGTCGCGAGTTACTAGAGGATCTGGAATGGCGTGGTTTAGTCGCGCAAACCACCGATCGCGATGAGTTGATCAAAGCTCTCGATAATGGGCCGATAACGCTTTACATCGGGTTCGATCCCACGGCGGCTAGTTTGCATATTGGAAGTCTTGCCGTGCTCCTTGTGCTCAAGAGATTTCAGTTAGCCGGCCATCGTCCAATCGCCCTCGTCGGTGGCGCAACCGGCTTGGTAGGAGATCCAAGCGGCAAGTCAGAGGAGCGCACGCTCAACGACGAGAGCGTGGTTGCTGATTTCGTGGCAAAGATTCGAAATCAAGTTGAGCCTTATCTTGATTTCAATGAATCAAAGACTGGTGCACTTGTCGTCAATAACCTCGATTGGACAGCGCCACTCTCTGCCATTGCATTCCTGCGAGATATCGGAAAACATTTCAGCGTCAATCAGATGCTTGCCAAAGACTCTGTTTCGTCGCGTCTGAACGCTAATGGGATTTCCTACACCGAGTTTTCCTATCAAGTTCTTCAAGGATTTGATTTCCTCGAGCTGTACCGACGCCATAATTGCACGCTCCAGATTGGCGGAAGCGATCAATGGGGCAACATCGTGGCGGGTCTGGATCTGATCCGAAAAGTCGAACAAGGCTCCGGACACTGCCTAACGATTCCGTTAGTGACGAAATCTGATGGTACGAAGTTTGGCAAAACTGCGTCTGGAACTATTTGGTTAGATGGCGAATTAACATCGCCGTATGCGCTCTACCAATACTGGTTGGGCGTTGACGATCGCGATGTAATTTCGTACATCAAGATCTTCACCTTTGCCTCTAAGGAAGAAGTCGCTGTTTTTGAAAGTGAAGTGCAATCAAATCCTGGCGCTCGCACCGCAGCTCGATTCTTGGCGCGTGATGTCACCACTCGGATTCACGGACAAGCGGCAATGGAGAAAGTTGAAGAGGTATCGAAGGCGCTCTTTGGCCAAGGCGATTTAGCCAACGTCGACGGTGCAACTTTGAGCGCTGCGGCTCTCGCGCTGCCGAATACCCCTTTCACTGAAGGACTTCTTGCTATTGATGCCTTCACGTTATCGGGGTTATGCGATTCAAAATCAGCTGCCCGTCGCCTAATCAAGGAGGGCGGGGCATACATCAATAACGAGCGTGTGCCGGATGAGAGTGCAATCCTGCAAAAAAGCCAGTTAATTCAGGGGAATTTGATCTTGCTCCGAAAGGGCAAACGGGAGCTTGGTGCGGTTTTCGCCCAATAAACCCCTAAAAAAACTCGATATCGCCCTATTGGAATGCAGGACGAAAAGTCCTGGTCCAGAGCCCGCACTTGGAGCTCGGGAGCCCGATTTGACCCCCTTGGCCGCGAGGGCATAATCTTTCCCCCTCGCTGAGAAGCGGACAGAAAACGGGCAACCCGGACCTGGCCGTTCAGCACACTTCCTCTCGATTCGCTCGGAGCATTTGCGCCTGGCATCGAACGTGAAGTGAGCCCTCATCCAAACATGAGAATGTTTAGTCGAGTGCGCATCCGTACCTTGAGAACTCAACAGCGTGCCATAAAGTCAATGCCAATTTTTAACTCGTCGGCATTCTTTTTGCGCTGTGCATTTACATGTTCAGTACTTTTGAGAATGTCAACGATTCCTTTGGTAGAAGACAAATAACGACAGTTGTTTGACTCTGCTAGGCAAACAAACCAAAAGAATTTTTGGAGAGTTTGATCCTGGCTCAGGACGAACGCTGGCGGCGTGCTTAACACATGCAAGTCGAGCGATGAAGTCTCTTCGGAGATGGATTAGCGGCGAACGGGTGAGTAACACGTGAGGAATCTGCCCTTCACTTTGGAATAACTCCGGGAAACCGGAGCTAATACCGGATACGAACTCTGGCGGCATCGCCGGAGTTGGAAAGTTTTTCGGTGAAGGATGACCTCGCGGCCTATCAGCTTGTTGGTGAGGTAATGGCTCACCAAGGCGACGACGGGT
>CAZLOJ010000025.1:0-16613 GCA_964561165.1 uncultured Bifidobacterium sp.
GAAAAAGAGAAAGGGCCCTCGAATCCTGTTGGATTCGGGGCCCCCGGAGAGCTTCGAGGCTTAGCCTGCGATCTCCCGGGTGCCACCGGATCCAAAATGCTTTGGATTACCTGTGGCGTAGGTTGAATATGAGCGTGCAAAGTCGCTCGAAGGACGCCAACCGGCGCTTCGAGTAGTGGTAGCAAGTGCTAGTGCCACTGGGACTCACCTTTCGCTCGTTATCTCATCGTTTTCACCAGAAATGGCAAAAGCGACCATGCAAGGGTACGGGGTGGTTATCCCTCGAGGCAACTTAATTACGTCGTGGGCTACAACCCGCGAAAACAGCCACTAGGCTTCAAAGCTATGTTGGCAAAGATTCGCGATACCGAGATCTTCTTTGAGATTCATGGTTCTTGGTTGGAAGCAGCTGGGCCGAGCTTTCGCGAGAAACCAGTCGCATTTGTCTCGCACGGCGGACCAGGGGCCGACCATTCAATTATGCGACCTGGTATGGATCCGCTAGGTGAGTATTCGCAAGTTGTCTATTGGGATCATCGTGGACAGGGGCGCTCTGCTCGTGGCGATATCAATAAATACACCATCGATGAAAATGTTGAAGATCTTGAAGCGCTCCGAATTCACCTCGGCATAAAGCAGATTGTCAGCGTCGGTACAAGTTACGGCGGAATGGTTGCCATGGCACATGCGGCTCGTTATCCAAACTCCGTTGCAAAGCTACTTCTAATCGTCACCGCAGCACATTATGGATTTAACAAGAGAGCGCAAGAAATTATCGCTGCACGTGGCATTGGCGAGGAGAAGGAGATCACTCGTCAACTCTGGGCGGGTGAGCTCACTACCGAAGATGCGATGCGCGAATATTTCCGAAAAACCTGGCCGCTCTACTCAACTACGTTTGATGAGAGCAAGCGAGCAAAAAATGAAGAAGCGCTCTCCCGTGCAATTCTCTCTCCCGATGCTCTCAATCGCGCGTTCGCGCCTGGCGGATTTCTTCTCAGCTATGACCTGCGCCCCGAACTACAGAAGATCACTTCGCCTACCCTGATTCTTGCGGGGCGACATGATTGGATTTGCGCGCCAGAATTCTCGGAAGAAATCCACGCGCTTATCCCTGGTTCACAATTGAAGATATTTGAAAAGAGTAGCCATTCACTACGGGGCGATGAGCCTGAAGAATTTCATAGAACGGTGCGAGAATTCATCACTATGTAGTCAGAGCTATGAAAGCAAGTAGGTCTATTGAGCAAGTTGGACTATTGAGCAATCAGATCTATCGAAAGTGGTGAAAGTAGAGAGCGACTGACATCAACATGACGAGAGAAACGGGTATGGAAAATGGGAAGTAACGCGCAGGAAGAGGCAAATAAGGCGGCTGCAGCTACCTTTTTTGAGGAAATTTGGAATCAAAAGAGTGAACCTGCAATTGATCGCTTAGTCGCTGAAGATGCTGCCGGTAATGATCCGAAGTTCGGAGTAGGGCGAGAGAGCTTTAAAGTGCAGTGGCGGAAATGGCATGCAGGCTTTTCAGATTTGCACTTTCATGTCGAAGAAATAATTGCCGAAGGAGAGCGCGTCGTCACACGATGGCGCTTGACTGGCACCCACGATGGTGAATTCCTTGGCCATGGGCCGACCGGACGGAAAGTTGATGTCGATGGGGTAAGCATCGACACCATTAAAGATGGAATTGTGGTCTCGGGTTTTGACGCGTGGGATGCACTTGGCTTTAGACAACAGCTTGGTCTTATTCCGGAAGATCCGCAGTAGCGTAAAAAATGAGAACAATCAATCAGAGTTGAGCGCTGGCAAGAGACTTAGGAAGCGTGATGAATCGCTCCCTGAATATGAGAGATTAAGACTTTCTTTTGCTCGCGTCACTGCGACGTAGAACAACCGCCGCTCTTCATCCATGAGTTTCTCTGATTCAAGCGCATAGCTAATCGGTAAGACCCCTTCGCGCAATCGTGGCACGAAGACGTGGCTCCACTCGAGTCCTTTAGCAGAGTGAATAGAACTCAACACCACTGCATTGCCCTCGGGTTCGACATTGCTTCGCTCGCGCTCATCGAATTCATTAATCAAATCTCGAAGTGATGCGTTCTCAACCTTCTCTGAGAATTCATAGACGAAACCGAGTAATCGCAAGCGAGGATCGTCGACAGGAGCGCGATCGGAAATCCATCCAACTGATGAGAGGACCGCACGCACCTGATCCACCAATGGAATATCCCCAGTATCGCTCCCCGTGGCGATTGAGGCGCCGCGAATAAGCCGTATCGCCTCTTTGATTTTTCCATCATAAAAGAAAGGTCGCTGCCCCTGGGATTGACCAGCAATAATGATTGGAATTCCCGCCGATGTGAGTATTTCTGCAAAAACGTTTAGTTGGTCATTGCGCCTAAAGAGCAACGCAATATCGCGAGGAGTTACCCCCGAGTTGAGCAGCTCCTGCACCCGGTGCACAATCTTTTCGTTCTCGGCAAATTCACTCGCATGCGACGATAAACGCACATTATGCGCACCCTTGCCGCGTACCGACGATAACTCTCGATCTGCAACTTTATTGGCTACATGCACAATTTGAGCGGTTGATCGATAGTTCTGATTTAATCGGAAAATCTGCGCATCGGGATATTTCTTCGTAAAGCCAAGGAGATACTCATGTGTAGATCCTGCAAACGAGAAGATTGATTGATCTGGATCACCTACCACACAGATTTCTTTTCTGTTCCCCAACCAAAGGTTGAGTAATCTCTGTTGTAGCGGCGAAATATCTTGATACTCATCCACCGTGAAGTGTCGATACTGCGCTCGAACTCGGTCAATAACTGAAGTCTGTTCTTCCAGTATTCCCACGAGCAACAGGAGAATATCCTCGAAATCTAATTGGCCTTGTTCTTGTTTTAGCGAGTCATAAGCGCGATAAAGCTCAGCGATATCTGTGTGGGTAAAACCTGGAAGTGAAACTCGAGATTGCTCTTGTGCGATCCGAGCATAATCTTCAGGAGCAACTTCTCTGCCTTTGGCCCATTCGATTTCAGTCGCGAATTCGCGCTGTGCTGCGTTGCCTTTGCTTCGTCCGATGCTGCTTAGCGCAGCGCTAATTAGATCACTTTTATTGGAAATAATTCGAAATGGTTTCCCGCCAATCGCTTCATTCCAAAAGAATTGGAGTTGCCGCCAGGCAGCGCTATGAAATGTATGGGCTTGCACTCCAGAAAAACCTAACATCGCAAGGCGCAATCGCAATTCAGAGGCAGCCTTTGCCGTGTAGGTCAGAGCAAGCGTGCGCGCGGGTTCCGCCACGCCATTATCAATGGCATGTGCGATGCGATGGGTGATTGTGCGCGTCTTTCCAGTACCCGCCCCGGCGATGATGACAACCGAGCCATGTATTGCACTTGCTGCCGCACGTTGCTCATCATCGAGCCCAACTAAGAATTTCTCACTCACTATTACTTAGCGCCACGCTTCAGGGAAATCTATGGAACCGCCGTACCACGCTTCAATCATTCGTCGCGCAATACTGATTCCCGGAGGGATGAGCAGCTCGCCACTCTTGAGATCTTCGGTTAACTTTTCGCGGCTATACCAACGTAAATCTTCAATCTCCTCACCATCGGCGCGAGCATCTTCAGGATTCTCCACCACTCCAGTGAACGCCAGCATGATGGAGGCAGGAAATGGCCACGCTTGTGAACCGAGATATTCGATGTCAGCGATACGAACGCCTGCCTCTTCAAGGACTTCGCGCTTGACGCACGCTTCGAGAGACTCTCCGGGCTCAAGGAACCCAGCAAAGTTGGAATATCGTTTTGCTGGCCAGACTTTCTGCCTGCCAAGTAAGACTCGATCATCTTTATCGCGGACGAGAACTATCACTGCGCTATCAGTCCGCGGATAGTGCTCACTATCGTCGGTGCGACATTTACGAACTGAACCAGCGAGCGCGCTGTACGTATGTGCACCGCAACGCGCGCAATGGGTGTGGGTGTCGTGCCAGTTCGCGAGCGCCACTGCGTGCACTGCTGCACCAATTTCAATTTCGGTTGCTACTAAACCAGCTTCGCGCAGCGTCTGCAGTTTCTCAGTAATGGCTGCATCCTCTGCGAAAGGAGCGTTAATCGCGAAGTAACCGGTTCCAGAGTCATCGAGGCCAAGGAAGTAACGCTCGCCCTCCGGCGCCGAGGCAGGATCCAACCAATGCAGCGTCTCTGTAAAAAGGAATTTCCCCTTATGAACTTGGAATACCTTGCCCGATGCAAATAGTGAATCGAGCGCTGCCTCATCAGTACGCAGATGCGCAGCGCGATCAAGGTGGGCGCGGGCAAGCGAGAGATTCATTAGCGCAAGGCTCATAAGTGGCGAGCCTATCTAATTTAGCTCTACGGTTCACAGGTGAAGATCGCCACCTGGAACATCCTCCATGGGATGGCTGTGCCTGAAGGGGTCATCCATAACGAACGCCTCGCGCAGGCCGCACGTGCGCTTGATGTGGATGTTCTGGCGCTTCAGGAAGTTGATTTCTTCCAAGAGCGTTCGCAGTACGTGGATCAATGTGCGCTCATCGCAGAGGGACTCGCTGCACCGCACATTTCGAGTGGTATCGCTCTTCGCGGCACCCCGGGTGAGAAGTGGGAGAAATTCGATGGCCACTCTTCTGTGGCAGAACACCTCACGCAGGCAAGCGGTTCTTATTACGGAAATGGCATCGTCTCGCGCATTCCCATCGTCACTGAATTTCGACTTGAGTTAGGGCGATCCAAAGTTGGAGCGCCGCTCGCGATTCCGCAAACTCCCCAAAGTGCAAGGAAGCCGAAAATCAAATTGATCTATATCCATGACGAGCCAAGAGTTGCACATGCCGTTCACTTGGCGAACGGCATCACCATAATCAATACTCACCTATCGTTTGTACCGGGAATGAATGTTGTGCAACTGCGAAAGATTCATCACTGGGCTAAATCCCTTCCAGGAAAGAAGATTCTCGTGGGTGACTTCAATTTGCCAGGTAAATTGCCAGCGAAGATTATGAAATGGCGCGGAGCAGCGGAACAATTCACCTATCCCTCATGGGGAGCTAAAGTGCAATTCGACCATATTTTGTTGGGTGATTCAGCGATTACCGTTGCGCGGAAACTCGAGTTTGTCCGAGGCGTGGTTTCTGTTAGCGATCATCTGCCGCTAGGAATTGAGATTTCGGAGTAGCTTTTACTTACTTTCTACCGGCACACGATTTATGAGCGCGAGTAGCCCGTCGTAATCTAAGAGGTCACTTGGTCGAACAGTTTCTTCTGATGAGACGTAATGGAAAGCAGCCCGCACTTTCGATAACTCCACATCTTCGATTTCTGCAAAGGCAAGTCGGTACACGGCAAGTTGAATCGCAGCATTTGCTAATTCATCACCGCTCTTAGCAGAGCCAGTCTTCCAATCGACGACATCGAAGGTGCCGTCGCCATTTTTATAGACAGCATCCATCCGACCGCGCAAGATCGTGCCGTCGATACTTCGCTCAAAGGGAATTTCCACTCGATATGGCTGGCGAGTAGCCCACTCGCTGCGAAGCCATTTCTCTTTGAGCTTCTCAAGTGCGCTGTCATCAAGTGCGCCATCATCTGCTGCGCCCGGAAGTTCATCATCGCCAATGAGGGGAATTGACAAGGCAAATCGCTCTTCAAGCCAGGTGTGAAATGCAGTGCCGCGACGTGCGATTGGATCAGGTTTAAAGGGAAGCGGACGCCGTAATCGCGCGGCAAATTCCTCTGGTGATTGCGCAAAGGCCATCAAGCCAGAGACCGAAAGATGTGCTGGGAGATAGACCCGCTCGCCTTGCTTGCGTTCGGTGATTTCACGAATCACCAGTTCCGCTGCAGCGCGATATGTGGTTAGCGCACTTACGCTCTCGAGTGCGGAGTTCAACTCCTTACCTGATTCGGGAGCGCTCAGCGCTTTAATGCCCTCAGATACTCTGGCGAAATCCTCGCGTGCATCGCCTAGTGGATCAACAGGCCAAAGCTCTTGCCGCACATCGTCTAGTTTCGGATTTTGAGCATCAGCAGCAGGTTTGTCATCAAGACTTCCAAAGAACTCACCACGATTAGCGTCTATATGTCCTGCGATTGTCATGAAGTATTCACTTGGTTCATGAGGTTCTTTTGCATCACGCCACCATGAGGTTGTTGCAATCAAGTGATACTTAGCTCGCGTAACAGCCACATAAGCCAATCGCCGCTCTTCATCGCTCTTGCGATCATTACAAATATCGGTGAATCCCTTGATCAAATTCGCCACTTCTTGCGCGCTGGTTGTTTGATGTAAATCAAGGTGTGGCAATCGCGTTTTGTCGGCACGGAGCGCGAAGGGAAGTACCGATTTACTCTTCAACCAATTTTCGCCACTTTGTTCGGATGGGAAATTGCCTTCAGCTAACCCGGGCACAACTACTAAATCCCACTCACCGCCCTTTGCGCTATGGACAGTGAGGATCTGTACGACATCTTTTCGCACCTCAACCCCAGCTGCGCGCAATCCGCGCTCCTCACTTTCGGCCACTGTGAGCCAGGCAAGGAAGGAGCGCAGCGATCCACCTTGCGCATAGAAGTTTGCTGCCTCGTCGAGGAACTTATCGAGATAGCGGCGTTGGTGGGCAGTTATCTCAACATCTACACCAAGGGTCAATTCGCGTTCAACGTGATAAATCAAATCTGGAATAGGCAGATGGGTCAGGCTACGCAATCTCTTGAGAACCTTGGCAAGCGCGGTCAACCGAGATAGCCCTTCGCTACTAAAGAGCGCTTGTTCTTCGCTGGTGAACCCATCAATTTCGTTGAGGGTTTCGATGATTGATGATCGAGTAAGTTCATCTTCTTCGCCGCTGCCGCCATCCATTACGCGATCAACGAGGTTAATTCGTTTACCGCCATTTGCTGCAAAACCCCTATTTTTTGCCACTTTTGCGAGAGCCGACATATCGCGAATACCGATTCGCCAGAAACCACCGCTCATTAATTTCACAAGCGAACTGCCTGCCTCTGGATTGGTGATGACAGTAAGTGCGGCACGAATTTCGGCGACTTCAGGGACGTGAATCAATCCATCGATGCCTACTACTTCGACAGGAATTCCGCGCGCACGCAGCGCCATTTCGATTTCCGCAATCTGCTTCTTCTTTCGAACTAAAATTGCAGTCGATTCCACGAATCGAATCGTTGCATCGCTCTTTGCCTGCAGTTTTAATTCTGGGATCTTCGCCCGAGCTTCGCTGCTCCAATATGGTGCGATGGCTTCTGCTATACCCTCCGCCTCGTCGCGACTCGAGATATAAATTCCACCCGAAAGCACGCCTTGAACGGCCGTTGGTTTGGCAGTAAGTATCGGGGTATCAACACCTTGGTCTCGAAGCGGTGCAGAAATCTCATTGGCAAGGTTGAGAATAGCGATATCGTTCCGCCAACTCTTTGAGAGCGTGAATAACTTCGCAGGCCCGCCATTGCTATCGAGAAAATCAAGCGGAAAAGCCCCAATAGTGTCGCTCGAAGCGCCGCGCCAGGCATAGATTGCTTGATGCGGATCCCCTACAGCTGTGATCGGGTGGCCACCACCAAATAACCCTTGCATCAAACGTAATTGCGATGACGAGGTATCTTGATATTCATCAAGCAGAACTAGGTGGAATTTTGCGCGTTCAATCTCCCCTACTTCAGGAAATGTCGTGGCGACCTGCGCTGCCACTGCCATTTGGTCATCGAAGGTAAATTGGGCACGCTCATGGCGAAATCGCATGACCTCTTTGATGATTGGAATCAATTGCGCGCGGGCATATTGGACTATCTCGGCATCTCTCGTGTGAGCGAGCTTTGCGCTATTCCTGTATGGCGTCTTATTCGAGATTACTTCAGTGAACTTCAGGGCCTCTTCGAGTAGGGCATCGGGCTCGACATCGTTCTCTTGGAGTTGCGAGACAAGTCGCATCACGTTGTCGACGACAGTACTTAGCGCATCAGAGACTTGACTCATATCTCCGTCGTACTCTCGAACAATCCGCTCGACTTGCTGCCATGCAGCTGCTTCACCCAACATTTGTTCGGGTGGTTCGATACCGAGGCGGAGCGCATGTTCTTGGGCAACGCGATGGGCATAGGAGTGATAGGTCGAGATAGTTGGTTCGCCGGCGGTCGTTAAAGACGAGAGTTTTCCGCTCTGAACCGCCGCTTGGAATTCTGGTGATTTCTCCAATGTTTTTAGGCTTTTTCGCACTTTGATAGCAAGATCATTTGCAGACTTACGAGTAAAGGTCAGACCTAATACTCGATCAGGCTGAACCAACCCATTGGCGATGAGATAAATCAACCGCGTGCTCATCGTCTCAGTTTTTCCAGAACCTGCACCTGCGATGACGACTGCGGGGCGAGTGTGATCTGAGGTGATGATTAATTCTTGCTCTTGGGTTGGTGGATGCTGTCCAAGGATGGTGGCAATCGCCTGAGGGGTGAAGAGAATCTCGCTCATCGCAGCGACCGCCCTTCTGGACGGACTGGACAGCTTGCGCGGAGCGCGCAAAATTCGCAGAGCTTGTTATCGATGGCGAGGAATTGAGATGCAGCGACAGTTTCGCCATCTTTTTCGATTACTTCTCGAACTGCAGCGCCCGCCATCGGAGGTTGTGGCCGCACCGCTCCCTCTTTATTCACTGATGGGTAGAAGAGCTCTGCACCCGCAGAGTTCTTACTTTCGGTGATATCAGCGAAGGCGCCTTCACTTATCGCCAATTGATAGACGGCAAGTTGCGGATGTTCTTTTGCCTCTGGTTTTGAGATTGCGGTTTTGCTGGTCTTTAAATCGACGACATATAACTCGCCGTCGGCGGTGACTTCGAGGCGATCGACCGACCCAGAAAGCGTGATTTTTCCTATGGAAATGGTGAATTCTTTCTCGACGGCGAGGAGATCCCGTCCAGATCCGTTGTGATAGGCAACGACTTTTTCGAGCATCTCGAGGGCGCGATCGAGCTCTGCCTTACCTGACCAGCCACTGCCTAAATCGAGTTGATCACTAAGTTGGCGCCAGAGCGATTCCATCTCGGATTGGAGCGATGCGAGCGTCGCGCCATCTTTTAACTTTGCAGCTAGAGCATGGAAGGTTGTTCCGATGATCTGGGCGGTGGAGTCTGAATCGCGCCCACCGGTGAACTCAAACGCCCATTTGAGTGGACATTTATGGAGCGTATCGAGCGAGCTTGGCGAGAGTCGGATTGTTTCGGATTCGCCAAATAACGGAGCGCTGGTGGAGATCTCTTTTGCGCCATACCAGGTATCAGGATTCGCTACCCGAATCCCAGATTGGTGCAGGTGCGCAAGGATTGCAATCGCTTCCCGAGATTGTGCATCGTCGCTTCCTTCTGCCACTTTACGAAGCGTTGCAACTAAGCGAGCAGGAGTGAGATAAAACTCGCGCTGCGCTGCCGTCGTTTGCGCCTCATCTATTCCGAGTATTTCGGCTACCTCGTTGAAGAATTGCGAGGGACGAGCCTCTTCACCTGCCGTCGCTGTAATGATGAGCGCGGTGCGGGCACGCGTGATTGCATTGTAAAAAAGCCTTCTTTCATCGTCTTTTAGCGCAGAGAGCGCTGCAAGCTGATATTCCCGCGACGTTCGATCCGCCGCGCTTGCTGCGCGTTGGGATTCGACTAGACGTTCACTCCCAAGGAGCGAACCACGAGGGATGAGGTTGGGCCAGATGCCCTCTTCTACTCCTGCAACCGCAACCACAGACCATTGCCGACCCTTTGCTGCATGGGTAGTGAGGATGCTGACGACATCAGGGCGTTGTGCACGCGCAGCGATAGTGTCGCTAGCAATGGATTCGTAGATCAATTGTTTGATAAATGCATCGCCGGTATTTCCTGGTCGTTGATCGGCGTAACGAGCGGCTGCTTCAAAGAGCGCAAGGACTCCATCGAGATCTCGATCAGCGCTCTCATCGCCTTCGATTGCATCGCGCTGCCAACGTTGCGCAAGGGGCGCTCCTGCTTCATCTTTTGCGCTACTCCACAAGGCCCAGAGGACATCTTCGCTGGTTGCTCCCGGGCGAACTGCTTTTCTGCCGCTAGCGATGAGATCAGAGATTCGCTTTATCGGCGCGAATTCGCTCCAATCCAACTCTGCGATCGAGCTAGTGAGATATTCCCGAATGATCTGATGCGATGTCCTGGTATCTCCGGCCGGCCGCGCGTTGATCAACGTGGCTCGGATTCGCTTGAGGGTGAGGAAATCAGCCCCGCCGTAGCGCGAGAGCAGTAGCTCATCTATCAGTGAATTTGGCAGGAGTTCTTCAGCTCGCTCGACTGTGAGCGATTTATTGGCGAGCGAAAAAGCCAGTGCAGCAAGGGTTATTAGCGGGGCAACTGCAGGCTGTTTATTGAGCGGAAGGCTTTGAATCTCTTCACGGACCGGGATGTTCAGCGAGGCGAATACCCGCCGAAGCGTGGTTGCCCGTGTGGAGGGCGAGCGAATAATGACGGCCATTTCGCCATAAGGGATTCCCTCGTGCAGGTGTTTACGTTGAAAGTTCTGTGCGATGAAACGTGCTTCATCATGGATGCTCTCGCATTGCGCAAGCGTGATGTCATTTTCTTCAGATGCTGGTGTAACTGACGTTCGAACCCGATGTGCGTTCATACGCGAGAAGGTAAACCCCTGTGCGATTGAGATAGCAAGATCTGTTATTGCTTTCGTTGCGCGATAGTCACGGGTTAACGTAATTTGTGCTGCTGGATTTCCATGGGAATCAAGATAGTAATCGATGATTGTTGGAATGCTTTCGGGGTCGGCGCCGCGGAAGCGCCCGATTGCACTATCTGGATCGACATAGAGCGTTAACTGGTCAGAATAGAGGATTTTAAGGAGTTTTCGGTGGGCCAGGTCGCTCTCGTGGAATTCGTCAACAAGAATGACTTTATGGCGCGAGCGGATATCTTCGCGAAATTCTCGATCGTTCTCTAACGCAATCGTGGCTTGGTAGATCAATTCGCTGGAATCAAATGCATTCTCGTGATCTAACCCAGAGAGCTCTCGATAATTCGCAAAGAAATTACTTGCCGCTTCCCAAAGCGGGAATTTCTCGCTCTTACTTAAAGCTAAGAGTTCTTGCGGGGTTATGCCGTGCTCAGTTGCGCGCGAGATGAGATCGCGAAGTTCACGGGCAAAAGCTCCAGTGTGCGAGGCGTTGATTACCTGCGCGGGCCAGCGATAAAGGTTTGCATCGGAAGCTCCAGCAAGGAGCTCGCGGATGAAGTAATCCTGCTCTGGCCCTGAGAAAAGCCGGGGTGGAGCCTTCCCTTCGCGTGCGCGGTGGAGGCGAAGAATGGCGAAAGCTAGGGCTGGAAATGTCTTAACTAGCGAGCCTGAATTGGAGCGTTCGGAGTCTGAAAATATCTGGTCATTTAACTCGCTGGCCCGATGGCGGTCGTAGGTGAGGACCAGGATTTGATCTGGATTTATCCCCTCTGCCAGGTAGCTACGGACCTTGGCCACCAATGTGGCGCTCTTTCCGACCCCCGGCCCACCAAGGACGACAAGAGGTGAGCCACGATGAGAAATTACTGCTTTCTGGTCATCATCGAATGTAATCGGGCGAGCAGGCGCAGAACGGAGAAGTGTGAGCTGTGGCTTGCGCTGCGATTGCACGATATCTAGGTAATCCTCTGACGTTAATCCTGCGACATAAATGTGTGGTCAACGATATTCATAATGAAATCGTTCCACTCATTTTCACCCACGCCAGTTGGGTTGTAGTCATTAACTATCTTGCCCAACGTATAAGCCTGGATGAAGGTAGCGAGCGCTTTGGCATTTACATCAGAGCGAAAAAGGCCCTTATTTTTTACCTCTTCTGTGACATCGGCAATTGAATCGGTGAGGCGTGCGGTTTCAACTCCCATTTGTTTTGCCATTCGTGGGTTGGCAAAACATGCGGCGAGCGCCTCTGCGCGCTCAGCACGGGCACTTTTCCGTTCATCTGATTGGGTGACTACAGTGAGATTACGTAACGCTTTGCGAAGTTCATCTTTTGTGCGCGCTTTCGCAACATGAGTCGTCAAATAATCAATCGATGCATCAATCCATTTTGAATACCGAAAAATTTGCGCGGTCTCAACAAGTTCTTGGAGATCCTCGAAGTGGTGATACATCGATCCCTTAGAGACTCCTGAGCTTTCCAAGACTTCATCGGCGAGAATCTCGGAGGGTTTCTTCGCTTCCAACATCCCGGCA
Organism: uncultured Bifidobacterium sp.; assembly: GCA_964561165.1. Taxonomy (GTDB): domain Bacteria; phylum Actinomycetota; class Actinomycetes; order Nanopelagicales; family Nanopelagicaceae; genus IMCC26077. The sequence continues at coordinate 12,276 of CAZLOJ010000025.1, forward strand.
ACAGTCTCCACGAGGAGCCTTTTGGTGGGGTGGAAAGTGGCCAGCATGGTCACAAGGTACCGGCCTGAGGTGACTTTTAGAGTGACGTCGGCTTGAAAGGCTGGGCTGAGGGCTAGTCCCCTTACTCGCCGTCGATCTGTTCGTTCCGCTTCTTTACCTTTGAGGTCGCTCGCGCCCGCTCGTTTTGATCAAGAAGCACCTTACGGATTCGAACGGTCTTTGGCGTAACTTCGACGCACTCATCTTCACGACAGAACTCCAAAGCTTGCTCTAGGTTCAGGTGCTTAGGTGGGATCAATCGTTCAGCATCATCAGAACCGGATGCGCGCATATTGGTGAGCTTCTTCTCACGTACCGCATTGACATCCATATCTTCATTACGCGCATTCTCGCCAACAACCATGCCTTCATACACTTCCGAGCCTGGCTCCACGAAGATTGTGCCGCGCTCTTGAAGCGATGAAAGCGCATAAGAAGTGACCATGCCACGACGATCAGCGACTAGTGAACCTGTCGGTCGAGTAAGAATCTCGCCATGCCATGGTTCGTAGCCATCGAAGACGTGGTGGAGTAAACCAGTGCCTCGAGTTTCAGTGAGGAATTCAGTTCGGAAACCAATTAAACCTCGTGATGGCACTCGATAATCCATGCGAATCCATCCGGTGCCGTGGTTTGTCATCTGGGCCATTCGACCTTTGCGACTTGCCATCAACTGCGTGATGATGCCAAGAAAATCCTCTGGCACATCGATAGTAAGCGATTCCATCGGTTCGTTGAGCTTGCCATCAATCATTCTGGTAACAACCTGAGGCTTACCGACAGTCAATTCAAAACCTTCACGGCGCATGATTTCTACGAGGACAGCAAGTTGTAGTTCGCCACGTCCTTGAACTTCCCAGGTATCGGGGCGCTCGGTTTGTAGTAAACGGAGTGAAACATTGCCAATTAACTCAGCATCAAGTCGGTTCTTCACCAACCGCGCCGTGAGCTTCTTGCCCTCTTGGCCTGCAAGTGGTGATGTGTTGATACCAATCGTCATCGAAATAGATGGTTCATCAACAGTGATTAATGGAAGTGCCACTGGATTCTCAGGATCTGCGAGAGTCTCACCGATAGTGATGGTTTCAAAACCCGCAACGGCGATGATGTCGCCTGGCCCTGCGCTCTCAACTGACTGGCGCTCTAAACCATCGTTCATTAACAGCTCGACAACTTTGGCGCGCTCAACGCTGCCATCAACCTTTATCCACGAAACTTGTTGTCCCTTACGGATTGTCCCTTGATGCACGCGACAAATTGCAAGTCGCCCAAGGTATGGTGAAGCATCGAGGTTCGTTACCTGCGCTTGGAGCGGTGCACCTTCGGTATATGTCGGAGCAGGAATCGCGGAATAAATAGTTTCAAAGAGCACATCGAGATTGCTCTCTTTTGGCATCCCACCATTCTCCGGACGTTCCAAGCCCGCTCGTCCTGCTTTTGCACTGGCATAAACGATGGGAAATTCAATTTGTTTCTCATCTGCATCTAGATCGAGAAAGAGTTCATACGCCTCATCAACGACTTCAGCGATACGTGAGTCTGGACGATCTACTTTATTGATAACAAGAATCACGGGAAGATTTTTTGAGAGCGCTTTACGTAGTACGAACCGAGTCTGCGGCAGTGGACCTTCAGAGGCATCCACGAGTAGGAGTACGCCATTGACCATTTCAAGACCGCGCTCGACCTCACCACCGAAATCTGCGTGGCCGGGAGTATCAATGATGTTGATGGTCCGATCGCCGCGCTTAATAGCGGTGTTCTTCGCGAGAATGGTGATTCCCTTTTCGCGCTCTAAGTCCATCGAGTCCATGACTCGATCATCACCTTCGCTCTTCTCTTTATGGGCAGCAAAAGCGCCAGATTGCCAGAGCATGGCATCCACCAGGGTTGTTTTGCCATGGTCTACGTGGGCGATGATGGCGATATTCCGCAGATCATCACGTTTACTGGAATTGGTCAAAAGATACTCATTTCGTCAGGGTCTAGAGTAGGTTCCACGGCCCAGATTTGTCGAATCGCGCATGGCGCGCTTCATATAAGAGAGCAGAACAGAAAAGATATTTCATGACTATAAATAGAGGAAAAGAACCAATAAGAGTTGGTTTTATTGGTGGAGGTCTCGATTCAGCTATAGGTCGAGCGCATTTTGGAGCGCTCCACATAGATCGACGTTTCTCACTTGATGCGGGAATGTTTAGCATCGACAAGAGCGCTAATCACAACTCTGGGGATTTTTATGGTGTAGATGTAAGTCGTGTATACGAGAACATCTCCGATTTCCTCGATGCAGAGCGTAATAATCTCGATGCGGTGATAGCGCTTTCGCCAACCCCACTTCACTTCGAACATATCAACTTAGTATGTGATGCTGGATTGCCAGTTATCTCGGAGAAAGCGCTCTGTACCAATAGTAAAGATGCAGAGGTGTTGGCGCGACGAGTAGCGAGCGAGAAGAAGTTTCTCTCGGTGACCTTCACGTACACCGGCTACCCGATGGTTCGGGAAATACAACGAATGATCAAAGACGGGATGCTCGGCGACGTTCTCTCAGTCCACGTGGAGATGCCACAAGAGAGTTTTATTCGAGCAAATGTCACTGGTGGAAAACCGCAACCTCAAGCGTGGCGTCAACTCGATTATGAGATCCCTAGCGTCACTCTTGATTTAGGTTCTCACGTCATTAATCTCCTCGAATTCATCACTGGCGATCAGGTAGCGCGTGTGTCTGGCATTGCTAGCCATGCAGGTGAAGTTTCAGCGCTTATCGACCATGTACTGGCAATTGGGGAACTCCACAATGGAACGCCAATCTCCTTGCACTGGAATAAAGTCTCACTTGGAAAACGCAACGGACTTGCCTGCACCATTTATGGAAGCAGTGGATCGATTTCCTGGGCGCAAGAAAATCCTGAATATCTCCACTATGGAGCAAAAGATGGTGCGATCCAGATTATTGACCGAAGTCATCCACTGGTGAAAGTGGCATCGGAGAGCCGCTACCAGCGCTTCAAAGTTGGCCATCCAGCTGGATATATCGAAGCTTTCGCCAATCTTTATCAGGATATCGCTGACGACTTATTAAATTTCCGAGAGGGGCGAGTGAGCGTCAATCCTTACACCCATGGCGCTGCAGATTCTGCTCATGGATTACGGGTTTTAGAGGCGCTGCATGAGAGCGCTGCCAAAAAAGAATGGATTGAAATCAAACGTTAAAGCGGAACTCCACGACATCGCCATCGTGCATGACGTAATCCTTGCCTTCCATTCGCACTTTTCCTTTTGTACGCGCTTCAGCGAGCGATCCCGTTGCCACTAAATCATCGAATGAGACAACTTCTGCCTTGATAAAACCTTTTTGGAAATCGGTGTGAATCACACCCGCCGCAGCAGGTGCGGTATCACCTTGGTGAATAGTCCATGCCCGCGCCTCTTTTGGCCCGGCCGTTAAGTAGGTCTGTAACCCTAAAGTCTTAAAGCCAACTCGAGCCAGCGTGCGCAACCCTGGCTCAGTTAAGCCAATTGATTCAAGTAGCTCCATTGCATCGGCTTCATCGAGTTCAGCTAAATCTGCTTCAGTCTTTGCATCGAGGAAAATTGCTTCGGCTGGCGCTACTTGCGCTCTTAGTTTCTTCTTCAACTCATCATCGCCAAGTTCTGTTGCATCAACATTAAAGACATAGATAAAAGGTTTTGCAGTTAAGAGGTGGAGATCTTTCAAAAGCGTTTTATCAAGAGAGGTCGCAGAGATGAGCTTTCCCTCTTTGAGCGCAGCTTCTGCCGCTTTGATCTCTGCTATCTCCGCAGCTTTTTCTTTCTGCTGCTTTGCTTCTTTCTCAAGACGCGGAAGAGCTTTCTCAATAGTCTGTAAGTCGGCGAGCGCTAACTCCGTATTTATCGTTTCGATATCGGAGAGTGGATCAACTTTTCCATCAACATGCACGACATCACCATCATTGAAGACCCGCACAACTTGGCATATCGCATCAGCCTCACGGATATTTGCAAGAAACTTATTACCTAGGCCTGCACCTTCAGATGCGCCTTTGACGATGCCAGCGATATCAACGAAGGAGACCGATGCAGGAATGATCTGTTCTGACCCAAAGATCTTTGCCAACACAGCGAGGCGATCATCAGGGACGCCAACAACGCCCACATTGGGTTCGATTGTGGCGAAGGGATAGTTAGCCGCTAGGACCTGATTCTTGGTCAGGGCGTTGAAGAGGGTCGACTTGCCCACGTTGGGCAGTCCGACGATTCCGATAGAGAGGCTCACGAGGAGTAGAGCCTACGGGG
>CAZLOJ010000026.1:0-16267 GCA_964561165.1 uncultured Bifidobacterium sp.
GAGGTTCAGCGTAGGGTAGGAGCATGGTTAATCTGACGCGTATCTATACAAAAACTGGCGATGACGGCACTACCTCTCTGGGGGATATGAGTCGGACCTCAAAGAATGACCCGCGCCTTGAGGCGTACGCGACAGTTGATGAAGCCAACTCAAGTATCGGCGTCGTACTTGCTTTAGCCGAAGTCACGCCAGAGGTACAGAAACTACTCACCCGAATCCAGAATGATCTCTTCGACGTCGGCGCCGACCTCTGCACGCCCATGATCGACAACCCACCGCATGAACAGCTTCGTATTCTGGAATCTCAAATTTCTTACATTGAGGAGCAGATCGATCATTTCAATACTGATCTTGCTCCGCTTCGTTCATTCGTACTCCCAGGTGGCACTGGCGCAGCTGCGCTGCTGCATGTTGCGCGCACTGTAGTGCGGCGCGCAGAGCGATGCACATGGGCTGCTATTCACGCATTCGGCGCGGGCGTCAATCCATTGACTGCGAAGTACCTCAATCGACTCTCTGATCTTCTCTTTGTTCTTGCTCGTTATGAGAATAAAAGTGTGGGCGATGAGCTATGGGTTCCAGGGGCTAACCGCTAACGTGCATCACTGATTCTTGAGGATAGCTCGAGCAGCAGAGAGTTCTTCTGGAAAGACTAGTAACGCAATACCATCTTTAGCGGTCACTAAATTCGCTCTGATGTTCGCATCAATCAATTGCTTGCGCGCCATTTCGCCTTCAATGTAATTAGTTGGCTTTGCCACAGGTACAAGTAATCCATATTCATCGACATTGCCAGTTTTTGCCGGACGAGCAACGTGGGATTTTCCGCGAGAGAAAGTCCACCGTAATAGTGGAATCAAAAGCAGGAGCGCGAAGAAACCGCCAAAGGCCTGCAAGAAGAGTTGGTTATTGATGCCACCGAGCATTCGCCCAGGATAGTTCAGGGCGAGCTAACTTGCAGGGGTTGAGATTGCTGGGGAGGCAGAGACTGAGACGGTAGGCGAGGGCGAGGATGAGGGTGCAGGGGCTGGAGTAGGCGTTAATTCAGGATTAGGAGTGAAGATATTGCTTGGAACCTTCCCCACGATCTTGTCATTTCGACAGAAGGCTTTCATATTGAGGATTTCCGCATATTCCTCAACTGGCTCTTGGCTGATAAGAATGATGGTCTTTACCTCTTTTGCCTTACTTCCCTTTGCAAGAGTTTGAATGTTGCCCAACACATCTGCATACCGCCCAATGACAATCGACTGCACTTCCCACCACTTACATTTACTTGTGGAAGCGACATAAACAACAGCGCAGACCTTTTTCTCACACGTTCTAATCTTGCTTAACAAGGTGCTGTTCGCACTGAGCACACCTACCAATTCTTTCTCACTTTTTGGAGTGGAGATATACACATTTCCAGCTTTCTTAAAGCCCTTGGGCGGCCATTTAGGCGATGGTGAAGGGAGCGGTTTCGAGATCTTCCGAGGTTTTTTACTTTTTTTCTTGGTCGGCTTTTTGACTGACTTCTGCTTTTTCTTTGTTACCTCACTCTTTTTCGTCGCTTTTGGCGTTGGCTTGCTCGCTGCGCTCGATGCGCTTGTGACAGTTGTCGACACTACAGTTGACGATGAGAAGAGCAAAGATAGCGTGAGGGCTATTCCCAAACGCCGATGAAGGCGTAGCGAATTATTCACGACCGCTCCCAACGAAAAGTTTTGATTGCAATAAAAAAGCCAGCGATTAACCAAGCGGTAAGAATGAGCGCAGTCTTACCATGCTCCCAACTCTGTGCCACCTCTTGAGTTGCAAACGAATCCGGCAGAAATACCGATCGCATTCCTTGAGTAAGCCACTTAAGTGGGAAGAGCGCAGCAAAATTCTGCATCCATGTTGGGAGTTGAGTAAATACGAAAAATACGCCGCTGAAGAATTGCAAGATGATCACGATGGGGGAAACAACAGCAGATGCTCCGCGTCCACTCTTTGGAACCACTGAGAAAGCGATACCCAGGATGGTTGAACTAGCTACTCCTAAGAGCATCACCCACGTGAACGTGAACCAGCGTGCGGGGGTGGCCGGTAGCGAGATTCCGTACAGCGCAACACCGAAGGCCAGCAAGAGCGCCACCTGCACAAACATGCTGACGAACACCAGAATTACTTTTCCGATGAAATACGAGGCAGTCGGCGCTGGGGTTCCTCTAAGACGTTTGAGGGTTCCATCATCGCGTTCCATAGGAATAGTGATGGCTAGTTGTTGGAAACCTGTATTTACCAGGCCAGATGCGATCATTCCTGCCACGAAGTATTGGCTAAAAGTTACCTCAGGTGCGATCTCATCTTTGAATACTGCGCCAAAAATCAATAGCAACAAGATGGGAAAGAGGAGAGTGAAGACCACGCTCTCGCGTTGACGGATAAATTGTTTGATTTCAAGAGCGCCTCGAGTGAAACCGATAGCGAGTACCCCTGGTTGCTTACTCACTCTTGACCGCCAATCATTTGCAGGTAAATCTCTTCAAGGCTAGGCCGGCTAACCGAGAGCTCCGGAATCTCACCAGGTATTCGCGTTGCCAGGGTGCGCAAGAACTCAGTGGGTGTGTCAGTTAGCTCGTGATGAAGTGAGCCACTTTCACGCCAACGAATGTTCACTCGCTCTCTATCTCGACCGCCTAGTCGATCGGGCGTTGCACAATCAACAATGACGCCATGATTCATTACGGCAACTCGATCTGCGAGCGCTTCTGCTTCATCAAGATAGTGGGTGCTCATTAATATCGTCGTTCCCTCGCTTCGCAGGGTTCGAATTAACTCCCAAAAGGAGCGTCTAGCCTCTGGATCGAAACCAGTTGTTGGTTCATCGAGAAATAGCAACTCTGGATTTCCGATGATGCCAAGTGCGACGTCTAATCTCCGTCGTTGACCACCAGAGAGATGCTCGCCACGCGCGTTGCGCTTCTCTTGTAATCCCACTGATTGGATTACTTCATCGACATCGCGAGGATTGGAGTAATACTGTGCAAAGTGCGCAAGGATTTCTTGAACGGAAAGGTCTGCACCATCTTTGGTCGACTGTAAGACGATACCCACGCGGTTACGCCAAAGGGGTAAATTGGTGACTGCTGGATCCTCGCCAAGAACAGTGAGTTCACCACTATCGCGCGAGCGATATCCCTCGAGGATTTCGATAGTGCTGGTCTTGCCGGCGCCATTGGGACCAAGGAGAGCAAAGATTTCCCCGGTATGAACCTCAAGATCTATGCCGCGGACAGCGTGGATTCTTTGGCCGGCTTTTTTGCTTGCGCCGTATGACTTCACCAATCCACGTACTGATATCGCGTTACTCACGACCAATATCTTGCCGTAGAACCCTGAGAATGCCGAAAAAACGGCGATGGACCACAGTTACGGGAGATTTAGTAGCGATTTACTGCGAAAATAGTGGAGTGAGCCCACGGAAAAACTATCGATCCAAGGATGCTCGACCTGACGACGAGGCGAGTGAGCGTGCGCCACGTCCATCTAACGAATGGGAAGAGGATGGCTTTACTGTCAGAGCGCTAACAGGTGCGAGTTCCACGAAGGTCTATCGCTGCCCTGGGTGTGATCATGAGATTCGCATGGCAACGCCACATATCGTTGCGTGGCCGACTGAAGATCCCGAAACTCGACGACATTGGCATACGCCATGTTGGAATTCACGCGGCAAGCGCGGACCTAAAACAGAACGTACGAGAAACGCGCCTCGTTACTAAAACTTACATGTATTGCTGCTGATTATTTCTTCTTATAGCCCGTTGGACATTGTGGGTTGGAACCAGAGATTTTTTTACTGAGCTTGCCCTTCACGCAGATGATAGTTCGCTTCACTGGCTGTGACTTAGCGGCTGCCTTTGGAGTTGTTTTAGAACTTGTTGACGCTGTCAATTTCTTCTCTTGAGTCAATTTAACTTTGATTACAGGGGAGGAGAAGGTGAAGTTCTGCGCAGAGAGGAAGAGCCATTCGCGTTTGGCATCTTCACGCACGCTCTCAGTGGCTATTGTCTGTTCATTGCCATCGGAACCGATAACAGAAATTGATGCCTGGAAAGGTGCATCGCTAAAACCATACACGCACCGAGCAGTTTCAGATCGGATGGCTAAGTCGTAGGTGCCTCGAGTGAGAGTGACTCCATCTGCTTCATGGTGCAACCCAGCAACTTTGTAATTCAATGTTCCATTCTTGAATTCAGGTGCACCGTTCTCATAGATGAGCGCATTGGTAGTCACGATGCCAAGTAGCTTGCTCTTATCTTGGAAACACCTCTCCGTAACTTGAGATTGATATCCGTTGACACTTGCACCAGAGGCAATCAACCACTGCGCTCGCGCTCCAGGCATAGTCTTGAGAATTGGCTCGAACGCTGCAAAATCTGTGAAGTTGCCGACTGGGTCGTAGCCACTACCGCGCGAGCCAGCTGAATTGATCATTTCGTTGTAACCAAATTCGCCAGAGCTCAATCGAATTCGTGCATCAATATCTGGATAATTCTTAAGTTCGCTCTTCTTTAATACGCCGTATGCACCAGGTGCCGCGATAGGGGCGCCTTCGATCTTAATCTTGTTGTATTTCTTGTCTAGCGCAGTGACATCAACGCTCACATCTTTCATACGGCCGTATAGCCATCCGGTCATCTCACTTCCCATACGAAGGGTTAAGCCGACTCGAGTATTTTCGGCGAAATCAACGTACTTTCCGCAACTGCCAACTTCGGTCCATGCACAATCTGCGAGCGATTCAACGCCACGGGTAGTAGGGCGAATTCCATAAGTTGCAGCGCCATCAGAGTTAACAGCTTTATAACTTTCGAGAGCGTAAAAATCGCCAGTTACAACATTTACCGGAAAGACGCTCACGCGCATGGATTTCAAAGAAATGGGAGCATTGCGCTTACCAGCGCTTCCAATTTTTTCGCGATACTGAAAATATGTTACTTGAACTGAAACGCCATAAGTTTTCTTTCCAGCCTTGTTGGCTAGCGTTGGCGCATTCCAGAGACTTGGCCCACCGCCAGCTGGTAATCCGGTAACAGCATCAGCGGGCGTAGTTGGACCTACTACTTCATGATCCACGGTCGCTGCTTCCATTGGACCTTGACCACTTGCTAACGAGAGTCCCTCGATACACATTCGTTGATCTGTGTTTGAGCATGGCGGCAGCATCAACCGGGCGCTAACTCCTGAACCTTTGGAACATTCAGGATCATCCATCGATGCGCAAAGGAAGGTGCCACCCACGCCATTGACTCGCTCTTCTGGTGCAAGGTTGCTGGTGATTACTGAGACCAATTCACCAAGTCCGGGTTGTCGCTCTTCGAAAGTGACTCCGTAGTAACCAGGAGTTGCTAGGCCGCCTGGGATCAGATCTGAAATGCTGGCACTGTTACTCGGAAGACTTACCCCGATTATTGATGCGATGGTAAAGAGTGTAATTACCAGAGACCTTCGAAAGAGTGCACTTATCATTTGTGTCTGAGTCTACCTAAAGTCGTGATGATTTTATCTGCAAATGCGCTTCGTTTGAATGAAGTAAATTCCAACGGCAAATTGAAACGAGGTTTGACGACTGAGCGTGGATAGGTGAATTCCAAGAGGCCCTCCGGGCCATGAATGCGCCCCATCCCGCTATCTTTCACGCCGCCAAAGGGCATCGATGCAATTGCAGCAAATGTGAAGACTGAGTTAATGGAGACCATCCCGCAATGCAGTTGTGCAGCAATCTTCTGGCCATTTCGCCTCGACCAAACCGATGCTGCTAATCCAAAAGAAGTTTCGTTTGCTTTTGTAATCGCTTCATCCATATTTCGCACGGTATTGACAATTAGCACAGGGCCGAAGGTCTCCTCGCGCATCGAAATTGCCTCTTCAGGAACATTTGTGATGATAACTGGTTCGACGAATCGCTCACCGACCGAAGAGTGATCGCCAATCATTTTCTCCCCATGAGTGAGCGCATCAGCAACGTGTCGCTTGATGATCTCGATTTGTGCTGGGCGAGTAGCGGCGCCGTAGTTAACACCTGCCTTTATCTCAGATGCTTTCCTTTTGAGTATCTCGAGGAATCGCTCAGCCACCTGTTCGTGAACGTAGACGCGTTCAGCGCCGATACAACTTTGTCCCGCATTTGCCATCCCCGACCAGAGCGTCTGGTCAGCTGCTCGATTTAAATCAGCATCTGAATCGATAAGCACTGGATCTTTACCACCACACTCCAGCACGAAAGGAATCATTTTCGCTACGCATGCGGCAGCAACTTTTTTCGCGGTCGCAGTTGAACCAGTAAAGGAGATTTTGTCTACTCCATTGGCAATTAGTGATGCACCGACTTCACCAGCACCTGTGACAACTTGTAGGAGATCGTGATCGGGCACAACCTCGCGCATCATCTTTTCTAACCAAAGACCAATCGCCGGTGTGAATTCACTTGGTTTGAAAATAACTGTATTTCCTGCAGCAAGCGCGTATGCGATAGAACCCATCGGCGTAAAAATCGGATAGTTCCATGGACCGATCACGCCAACTACTCCATAGGGGACACGATCCACACGCGCGCTCATATTTGCCATCAAGAGTCCAGGAGATCGATAGTGCTCGCGTAAATAGAGGTGAGCCTTCTGAGCCGCCCAATCGACGTGTTCACATGCAAGGGATGCTTCAAGCGTTGCATCACTGATTGGCTTGCCAGATTCAGCGACGATAAGCGCTACGGCCTGCTCAAGATTGGCAATTAACAAGGAATTCCATTTCAGGAGAATCCTTCGCCGCTCACGGAAAGAGAGAGCTGACCACCATTTCGCGCTCGCACGCGCCCGCGCAACCAACTCATTCATTTGGTGATCGCTCGTCACGGGATAGGTAGCAAAGAGCTCACCTGTTGCAGGGCGATGGGTGGTGAATTCACTGGCGCTGCTCGCTGTAATAGGCCCCATCATCGTGATTACTCCACCTCGCCTAATCCCTGAGATACTTAATGTATGTATACCTCGGTGCTCTATGTCTGAGGTTATCCGGGCGGCCACGGTACTGCCAGCACGTCGCCAACCGGTCCAGCTGACCACCGCTGATGGGCTGACTCTTATTGGGGAGCTTGCCGTGCCTGAAACCAATCAGGTCGCCGGCGCTCTTGTGATGCTTCACCCGCTACCCACCCATGGCGGGATGATGGATAGCCATATTTATCGGAAGGCCGCCTACCGACTTCCAGCGCTCGCCGACCTAGCAATCTTTCGCTTCAACACCCGAGGCACTGAGAGCGAGCAAGGAAAAAGCGAAGGCGAGTTCACTAATGGCGTTGATGAGAAATTCGATGTTGCTGCAGCAATCGACTTTGTAGCGAATGCGCTCCCAGATCTGAAAAACATTTGGGTTGTCGGATGGTCCTTTGGCACTGATCTTGCGCTTAAACATGCGCGCGATGCGAGAGTGCAAGGTTTGATTCTGCTTAGTCCGCCGCTACGCACTTCACAAGAGAGCGATTTAGTTTGGTGGGCGAATGATGGTCGCCGCGTTATTGCCATCGTTCCGGAGTTTGATGATTACCTTCCGCCAGCGCAGGCGCGTGAGCGATTTGCCACACTCACGCAACTCGAGATGATTGAAGTTGCTAATGGAAAACATCTATGGATAGGTGAACCTTCCGTACAACGAGTCCACAATGAGATTGTCAAAATAGTCAATCCAGCTAAATACCCGCTACCTACTGAATATTAAAAGCAGCGTACTAAGTCTAGTTACTTCTGTTCAGCGCGAGGAAGTACAACCTCATCAATGATAAGTAAGACTGCTGCAGCGATCGGCACCGCAAGTAGTGCGCCTACTAGGCCTAATAATGACGTGCCAACTAACGCTGCGATGATTGTTACTAATCCCGGAATAGCAAGGTTACGTTTCATGATTCGCGGCACGATCATGTAGTTCTCGATCTGCTGGTATGCGATGTATGCGATGAGAGCAATCAACCCTCGAGTGGGGCTTTGTGCGAACGCGACAAGTGTGACAACTGCTGCGCCTATGAAGTGGCCCACCAACGGAATCAGCGCGCAGACAAAGATCAACATGCCAAGTGAAATTGCGTATGGAAGTCCCAGCGCGAATGAGAGTAAGCCAATGAAAACTGCAGCGAGGAAGGCTACGAGAACTTGGCTACCTACAAAGGTGCCAATTCTGGCGATGATTGCATCGGAAATTTTTGCAATTCGATCGCGTCGGGAAGCTGGGGCGATGCGATAAGCAATTTTTGTTATTTGTGGCAATGATGCCATGAAGTAGAGCGTCAAGATGAGAATGGTTAGCGCTGCAAAGGCACCGCTTAATACAACTTTGCCGACGCCGACGATGCCACCGAAGGCAGTGAGAACAAATTTCCCATCTTTGACCCAGAGCGTGACTCGCTCTTGCAAAGTATCCAAGAAACCATATTGATCATTTAAATGCGCAAATGTGGGGTTGCTCTTCAATTGATTAATCAGCTCGGGTGCCGAAGAGATCAGTTGATTAGACTGGGTGATAATTGGCGGGATAATCAATAGCGAAAATAGCGTAACAAAACTAAGCACTGAGAAGAGCATCACAATCACTGCAAGCGCGCGGCTAAGTCCTCGACCTCGGAGAAATTCAATTGCTGGGTTGAGTCCCATCGCAAAGAAGAGTGAAATGACAATCAGTACAAAAACTTGACTCGCAGATGCCAGCGCTTGAGCCATGGTGATTGCAACGAGTGCGCCTAGTGCTCCGATAAAACCAAAGTAAAACGGGTGGCTGCGACTAAAGGGCGCGCCCACTTCTCCATATTTATGAGTCGATTGATTAGTTGGATTCTCTGATGAGTCGCTCTTTGCCACTTACCTATTTTACGTTTACCTATGCGCTTTGACTACTCTCAATCAATTCGATTAAGACCCCGCCACAATCTTTAGGGTGGAGAAAATTGATCCGTGCGCCGTTTGTGCCACGTTTTGGCGATTCATAGAGCGTGCGCATACCTAACGCTCGAGCGTGACTTGCAGCTTCCTCAACATTGCTGACACGAAAGGCCAGTTGCTGCATTCCTGGGCCGCTTCGTTCGATGAATCGAGCGATGGTCGACTCGGGAGTAAGGGGTGCGAGGAGCTGAATCAGCGCCCCCGAGCCATCACCGAGGGCGACCATAGCCTCGATGACCCCTTGCTCTGGATTCTCTTCCTGATGGAGTAATCGGCCATTGAAGGCGCTCTCGTAGAAGGCGAGCGCTGCAGATAGATCTGGCACAGCGATGCCGACATGGTCGATGCCAAGAATTCCAGTAATCGCGGTAGGGCTCATATAGTCGTATCGTGGCAGATATGGCGGAGATAAATCTCGAGGCGCTCGCACGTGGCGAGATAGATGTACTCGCTGATGCGATCTCACGTGGCGAGAATGGCGAATTGTCAGAGCGCGAACTGGCAACGATTCATGAGCGTGCCGCTGCACTGGTAAGCGCGTCGAGCCAACCTGGTCGAATTGGAATCACTGGGAGCCCTGGCGTTGGCAAATCCACTCTGACAAGTCTGCTCATAAAGGAATTTCGAGGTAGCGGAGCGAAAGTTGGCGTGCTCGCCGTGGATCCCTCATCTGTGCTTACCGGTGGCGCGCTCCTTGGCGACCGAATTCGAATGCAGGAGCATTATGTTGACCCAGGTGTTTTCATTCGTTCGATGAGCGCACGCGGTCACCTTGGTGGACTTGCACGGGCTACCCCGATTGCAAGCGAAATTCTGGCCATTGCAGGATATGCGCCGGTAATTGTCGAGACAGTAGGTGTTGGTCAGAGCGAAGTGGAGGTGATGAATCATGTCGATACGACGATTGTCGTCTTAGCGCCAGGTGCAGGAGATGATATTCAAAGTGCGAAAGCCGGAATCTTGGAAGTTGCAGACATATTTATCATCAACAAAATCGATCGAGATTTAGAGGGCGCTGAGAAACTTCGCCAAGAATTAATTCGCTCGCAAGAGCTATCCATGCGCCATAATGGATGGCGCGCACCAGTGATGATGACAAGCGCTCTTGATCGAATAGGTATCACCGAGGTAGTAGCAGCAATCAGAAAGCATCAGGAATTCAAGAACGCCGATAAGGGGTAAACTACCTCCGTGGCGCAACTTCCTAGTCAATTTAATCGTGCATTTGATTTAAGCACGTTAAAACCGCCACCTCCCGTTGCATCGGGTCAGATTATTGAATGCAATGAACGTATTTTCGTAGAACAGCTCATTCCGCTTTCGAAGCAAAAGCCAGTCATTCTGGTGCTGTGGACCCCGCGCAGTGATGACAGCATCGCGCTGGTAGATGCTTTGGCAGCGTTGGCACAAAAACCGGGCGCGAACTGGCAACTTGCCACGGTTAATGCCGATAGCGAAGCAGCAATAGTTGAGGCGCTCCGCGCTACTGGCGTACCGATGACTGTCGCGTTGATCGGTGGTCAAGTCGCTCCATTGTTCGAAGGATTAATCTCGCCTGAACAACTCAATGAGCTCATCGACAAAGTTGTAGCGCTGGCACAGAAGCAAGGAATCACCGGAGCTGCGGGCGCGGCTGATGACGCTACTGAAGAACCTGAAATTGCAGCGGCTTACGGTGCGCTTGCAGTGAATGACCTAAATCGTGCTAAATCGGAATTTGAGCGCCTGTTAACTCGCAAACCTGGAGATAGCGAGGCGATCCAAGGATTAGCAAATATTGAGTTGCTCCAGAGAATTGCAGGTTACGATGGCGTAGCAGTTATGGCAGACGCTGAACGTGATAATCATGATGTTTCAATTCAACGAATAGCTGCTGATTTTGAATTCCTCGCTGGTGATATCTCAGGTGCGTTCGAACGTTTGATAAATCTTATACAAATCACAGCTGGAGATGAGAGGGAATCGGTTCGACTTCATGTATTGTCACTTTTTGCAATGTTAGAAAGTGATAATCCTGAATTGATTAAAGCGAGAAGTGCGTTGGCGAGGGCGTTATTTTGAGTAGTGGTTCACCGGAGAGCAATCCCGAGAAGATTGTTATAAGTAAGACTCAGCAACGACTTTTTGCCTCCCTGCATTTCCTCTTTGGTCTAGGAATCATGAGCTGGGTTACGCGGTTTGTCGACATTAAACGGAATCTTGGACTGAGCAACGCAGAATTTGGTTCGCTACTGACGCTCGGAACCATTGGCTCACTTTCGGCATTTCTTGTGATGGGACACCTCGTGCACGTGCATGGAGTTCGTAGGGTCCTCACAATAAGCGCTATTGCAACCTTCCTTCTTATTGCTGCAGCAACTTGGGTCACAAGCCCAGTTCTCTTCATGTTCGTTAATATCTTCATCGCAGCAGCTATTTCAGGTTTTCATGTCTCCATCACTACTCAGACGATGTGGATGCAGGAGAGACTACAAAACGGGTTCGCCTCTCGCATGTCAGGGGTCTGGTCGATTGGCGCTCTTTTGACCGCTGTCATCTCGATTATTGTTGCAAAGTTGCTTTCCATCGAAATTCATGTGACCACGCTCAGTTTGATTGTGACCGTAGTGACTCTCTTGATTATTCGTAAGCTCTCACCTCTGTTTCTAGGGAAGAACCCACAAGCTGCGAAGAAGGATGCCTTCATTTTAGCGAAGTTTTTCACTACATTAAAAGTAGATTGGATTGTCGCTTTCGGATTGCTCTTTGGAAGCATCCTTGAATTCATCACCGCCGATTGGTCCTCTATTTTTGGTCGTGAAGAGTTGGGGCTAGATCCCTCATTAAGTGTTGTTCCTTACTTCGTATTTATCTTCGCAATGATTATTGGTCGATTTAATTTCAGTAAACTTGAGAAGAAATATAATCTTGAAAAACTTGTCACGGTCTTCGGTATTGCCGGGGGTCTTTCAATGGCATTTGGAATCATCGCTGGAAAGATCTTGGCAGGTACATCCCCAATTCTTGGTCTGGTTGCCTGTGGTATCGGGTTCGTCGGTGGCGGTTATGGCCTCTCCTTCATGTGGGCAGTCTTTAATCTCCGCGGTATCGAGCGTTCGGACTTGGGGACAAGCGCCGTAATTTCGCAATTAGCTGCCTTTCAAAATTTGGCCGTCTTTGTAGTGAAGAATTTAGTCGCTATCGCAGCGGGAATCTTCGGCCTTCCGATCGCAATGCTCATTCCATGCGTCATGCTGATGTTCGTGGGGTATTTCTTCCGACGAGCTAGCGTAAATTAGCCCCGACCTAACTCTAGATTAACCCGAACCTTCGGTGTTCCCTGGGTCTGCTGCCGACACATCATGGAGCGCGTATTTTTCAATCGCTGCTTGAACGGTGGACGTTGGAATCTTTCCTTCGAGTGCGAGGCGAGAGAGCGTGGCAACCACAATCGATTCGGCATCAACGCGGAAGTGGCGACGGAGCGCACCACGGGTATCCGAAAGACCAAAACCATCAGTACCTAGCGAGCTAAAGCGAGCTCCCAGCCATGGTGCGATTTGATCCTGCACACTTCGCATGAAATCACTGACGGCAACAATTGGTCCGGTGGTCCCCGCCAACTTTTTGGTGACATATGCCTGCTCTGGCGCATCAGGATGCATCATGTTGTGGCGATCTACTTCAAGTCCGTCGCGACGAAGTTCATTCCAGGAGGTTACTGACCAGATATCCGCGCTAATGCTCCAATCGTTCTGCAAGAGCTCTTGCGCCTTGAGCGCCCAATTGACAGCAACTCCTGATGCCAAGATTTGTGCTGTGTGTTGGCCGCCTGGTGCTCCAGCTTTTAATTGGTAGATACCCTTAAGTAAGCCTTCGACATCAACGTTCTCTGGTTCAGCTGGTTGCACATACGGCTCGTTGTAGACGGTGAGGTAGTAGTAAATGTTCTCACTATCTTCGCCGTACATTCGCTTGATGCCATCTTTGACGATGTGGCCAACTTCGTAGGCGAAAGCGGGGTCATATGCGATAACAGCGGGATTAGTCGATGCAAGAAGATGTGAATGCCCATCTTCATGTTGCAACCCTTCGCCATTGAGCGTGGTGCGTCCTGCAGTTGCGCCGAGAACGAATCCGCGAACTAGCTGATCGGCGGCTGCCCAGAATGAATCACCGGTGCGTTGGAAACCGAACATCGAGTAGAAGATGTAAATCGGAATCATCGGTTCGTTATGCGTGGAGTACGAGCTTCCTACTGCAGTGAATGATGCAACCGATCCCGCTTCGTTGATTCCTTCATGAAGAATGACGCCTGCGGTTGATTCTTTATACGAGAGCATCAATTCGCGATCCACAGCGGTGTATTTCTGGCCGTGTGGCGAGTAGATCTTCATAGTTGGGAAGAGTGAATCCATTCCGAAGGTGCGCGCTTCGTCGGGGATGATCGGAACGATGCGCGAGCCGATTTCCGGATCCTTAGCAAGATCTTTGAGGAGTCGAACAAATGCCATCGTGGTTGCTACGGCTTGATGACCCGAGCCACGTTTTGCCGATTCGAATGCACTCTCTGCGGGTTGTCCGAGTGGGCGAGATTTAGCGCGGCGGCTTGGAACGAAACCACCGAGCGCTTGTCGACGCTCCATTAGGTACTCGTGCTCTTTCGAGCCCTTCGGTAGCGAGAGATATGGTGGCAAGTATGGATCGAGCTCTTCATCCTTGACTGGAAGCTGAAGGCGATCGCGGAACTCTTTGAGGTCTTCGGCAGTCATCTTCTTCATTTGATGCGTTGCGTTGCGACCTTCGAAATGTGAGCCAAGAGTCCAGCCCTTGATGGTTTTCGCGAGAATCACAGTTGGTTGACCCGTATGTGTAACGGCGGCTTGGTATGCAGCATAAAGCTTTCGATAATCATGGCCTCCGCGCTTAAGGTTCCAGATTTTCTCATCGCTCCAATTTGCGACCATCGCAGCAGTGCGCGGATCCTTACCGAAGAAATGCTCACGGATGAATGCGCCATCCTCAGCTTTATACGTTTGGAAATCACCATCGAGCGTGGTGTTCATGATGTTTACGAGGGCGCCTTCACGATCTTGCGCGAGAAGTTCATCCCACTCGCGACCCCATACAACTTTGATGACATTCCAGCCAGCGCCACCGAAGAGCGATTCCAACTCTTGGATGATTTTTCCGTTGCCGCGAACCGGACCATCAAGTCGTTGCAAGTTGCAGTTGACGACGAACGTTAAATTATCAAGTCGCTCGCGTGCAGCGAGAGAGATTGCGCTGATGCTCTCTGGCTCATCGATTTCGCCATCACCGAGGAATGCCCACACTCGTTGATCACTCGTATCTTTGATGCCACGGTTATGAAGGTAACGATTAAAGCGTGCTTGGTAGATTGCATTGAGTGGTCCAAGGCCCATCGAGACAGTTGGGAATTGCCAGAACTCTGGCATTAAACGGGGATGTGGATACGAGGAGAGTCCGCCACCAGCGTGGGAGAGTTCCTGGCGGAAACCATCCATTTGATCTTCAGTTAGTCGACCCTCAACAAATGCGCGACCATAAACACCTGGGCTGGCATGTCCCTGGAAGAAAATTTGATCTCCGCCGCCTGCATGTTCTGGGCCGCGGAAGAAGTGATTGAAACCCACTTCGTAGAGTGATGCAGATGATGCGTACGTTGAGATGTGCCCACCGACGCCGACGCCAGGTCGTTGCGCGCGGTGCACTGTGACCGCTGCGTTCCATCTGATGTACGCGCGGATTCTGCGCTCGAGGAATTCATCACCTGGGAATTCAGGTTCGCGATCTGGTGGGATGGTGTTGATGTAATCAGTGGTGCGAAGTGATGCGACGCCAACGCCACTTTCGCGGGCGCGTTGCAACATGCTTAATAAGAGGTAGCGCACTCGCTCTGGGCCATCGCTTTTGAGGGCGGCGTCGAGTGATTGGTGCCATTCGTTAGTCTCTTCAGGGTCGCTATCCACCAGTTGATCAATCAACTGGATGTCAGTGTCTTTGGGAAGTTCCCGAGACATATCACTCCTCGTCTGGCGCGGAAAACGTTGGAAAACGAGCGTTCCCTTCAGCACCATATCTTCCCCCCTCCACCCCTTGTCGGCATAATCGAGGTGAACTCTTGGGTTTACCTCTTGCCAATAGGGTGGCTTTGGTAGTGGGATTAAGGCTGGCAAAGGGCGCACAAGGCGCTTTGGGGTCTTTTAGAAGGGATGTGAGTGAGCAGCACAGGAATGGCTGCCCGGTTAGGAATAAAGCCGGGAGATTTGATTCTGGAGAGCGGTCTTCGTGCCGATGCCGATGACGCTCTGCGAAAGGAAATTTTCGCCGCGGCAGGAAGCGATCCGGTAGGCGATGGGGCACAAGAGGTCGTAGATGTGGTCCTGCTGTGGTGGCGCGAAGATGATGGTGATCTCATTGATGCCATGGTTGATTCATTAACGTTTCTCGATGCCCATGGAGTTGTTTGGTTATTTACGCCAAAGGTTGGTCGAACGGGACATGTAGAGCCGAGCGATATTCAAGAGAGCGCCCAGACTGCAGGATTGGCGCAGACCTCTACATTTGCAGCATGCGCTGATTGGAGCGCGACGAAGCTAACGGCGCCAAAGGGCGGACGGCGCTAAAAACGTACATAATTACCCCCGTAAATCTGAAGCGGTTTCAACGATATTTCTACGAAAGAGGAGAAAGTTCATGTCAGCACCAGCAGTTGGAACGATGGCGCCAGAGTTTGAATTAACAAACCAACATGGCGAGAAGGTCTCACTTGCCTCATTCCGTGGCAAGAAGAATGTGGTCATAATCTTCTATCCATTTGCTTTCTCCGGAATCTGCACTGGCGAGCTCTGTTCTCTTCGTGATGATCTCAGCGCATTTCAAAACGAGAATGTAGAGCTACTTGCAATCTCGTGTGATCCGATGTTTAGTCTCAAGGCGTTCGCGGAGCACGAAGGATATAAATTCTCGCTCCTTGCAGATTTCTGGCCACACGGTGAGGTCGCTAAGGCATACGGAGTTTTCCTTGCTGAGCGCGGGATGGCTTCTCGTGGCACATTCATCATCGACAAGAGTGGCGCGATCGCGTGGAGCGTTCTCAATGGCCCTGGCGAAGCGCGCGATGTTGCAGCGTATAAGGCAGCGCTAGCAAAGCTCTAGTTTGCAAGGCGTTTTTATAGGTTAGACTTATGCTTGTTGCTTCACTGGGTGGTTAGCTCAGCGGTAGAGCGCCTCGCTTACACCGAGGATGTCGGGGGTTCGAAACCCTCACCGCCCACAAGTTCTAGAAAAAGTCGGTAGTTCTACTCACTTAC
>CAZLOJ010000027.1:0-12188 GCA_964561165.1 uncultured Bifidobacterium sp.
CAAATGCGTGAATTGAAGAAATATTAACGACTGCACCACCCCCTGCAGAGCGGATTAGCGGCAGTACATATTTTGACATGAGATAGATGCTTGTTAAATTGATGGAAATTATCCGCTGCCACTCATCATATGATGTTTTCTCAACGCTCATGTTAAATGCACCCACTGCAGCGTTGTTGACAAGCCCTTTGATTCTGATTCCTTGAGCTTTTGCAACCTCGGCTACACGTTGGCAGTCCGCTTCAATAGTGACATCGGCATTGACGCCAATAGTTAATTCACTCTTGGGGTCAATCGCTTGCAACGATTCAGCAAGCAGGGCGCTATTACTATCTGATGCAATAACAAATATCCCCTGCTCAACCAGGTTCGCTACCGTAGCTGCACCAATTCCCCGGGCTGCCCCGGTCACGACCACGCCATCGCCTTTGAGGGGGAATGAGTTATTACGCATCTGCGCTCCTTTTACACCCTGCGGAAAATTCCGGTCAATTACGAAAATATATAAATCCTGCTCCTACCCTATAGAGAAAATGGCCGAATTCCGGGTTTTTCCCTCTTCTTTTCTCCGCCACCCTAGAGTAAATTCCAGCCAACTGGGTTAGAAGCGAGGATTGAAAGCGTGAGCGATGTAAAGTCAGCAACTCGGGTAATGCACATCCTTACCCTCCTGCGCGATCACCCACTTGGCTTAACGCTTTCAGAGGTGAGCAAACTTCTCGAAATTCCAAAAAGTAGTGCGCATGAACTTCTCCACTCGATGGAGCATGAGAATTACCTCCAAGTGCGCGGTAATCGGTACAGCCTTGGTTTGAAGGTATTTGAAATCGGTCGCGCAGCAGCGCGTAGCTCGGATCTCTTGCAGCATGCCAGACCCACAATGAAATGGATCGCGCAAGAGCTCAATGAGAGCGTTCAACTTGCAACGCTTGATGGGACAGAAGTTGTGTATCTCAGCAAGTTACAACCACGTCGTGATATCAGACTCGAATCAGAGGTTGGCGCGCGGCTACCCTCTTATGCAACAGCGCTTGGTAAAGCTCTGCTCTCAACCTTTACTGACGAGGAAATCGATGAGAAGTTCGCTGATTATCATTTCGAGCAGTTCACGCCCCGAACAATTGGTTCACTTGAACAACTCAAGCGCGAATTAAAGGGCGTTCGTCTAACAGGCTTTGCGCGCGACCGTGGAGAGTACACCGAAGACATCTTCTGCTACGCAAAGCCAATCAAAGACCATAACAACCGAGCTATCGGCGCGATTAGCGTCTCGATGCCAAGTGACACCGTCTCTTATCGTGACTGGCTACTTACTGTTCTCTCTGAAGGCACCAATTCGCTCTCCGAAAAAGTACAGGCAATTAGCTAGTTAGCTCGCCAGTTACCTCGTAGAGGTAATCGTGCGCATCAGAAGTGAAATCGATTCCGGCACCAATTCCTGGCGGTGGCGTGAACCAACCATCAATTGGATAGTGAATGCCAGTGAAGATCGGATCTGGGTTCGGTTGGTTGAACTCACCGAAAATGAAGTATTCCGCATAAGGAATTCCCACCTCAGCAAAAATAAGAGCGAGATCCCATGGGCGAAGTCCACCACCGTGTGGAATCACAGGAATTGCTTTAGTTGACGCTAGCGCACAGATTTTCTTCGATTCAGTGAGGCCACCGCACCACTGGATATCAGGTTGCAAAATCTCGCAGCCACGCACTTCAAGTAGCTGCTGAAAACCCCAGCGCGAATACTCATGTTCACCTGTTGCGATTGCAGTACTAGAGATCTTCTTATTTAAGATCGAGTAACCCTCGTAATCATCTGGGGGTAGTACTTCTTCGATCCATTTCAACCGGTATGGCTCGAGGAGCGCTGCCATCCGAATGGTGTATTCGACGTCCCATGCCATGTAGCAGTCGAGCATGATCTCGACATCCCAGCCAACAAGTTCTCGAGTTTGTTTTACTAATTCCACATTGCCATTCATGCCTTGTCGACCTGATGCCGGGCCATAAGGCATCGCCAACTTATGCCCCATAAAGCCATGGTCCTTAGTCTCTGCGATGTTATTTCCAGTGAGGTAACACTGCACCGAATCCTTCGCTGCGCCACCGAGTGATACATACAGCGGCTCTTGACGAGATTTTGCGAGGAGATCCCAGAGCGCGTAATCAACAGCAGAGATTGCCATCACTGGAGCGCCTTTGCGGCCATATGGCATCGATGCGCGCCACATGATGTCCCAGTTTCGTTCCACCTCATGTACCTGACGACCAACGAGTAACTTCTTAAAGTGTTGCGCGATGATCTCAGCAGATGCTCTACCACCTGCGCTCTCGCCTAATCCGTAGCTGCCATCTTCAGCAATAACTTGCACGATAGTACGACCACCCATGCCAAGCCACATTTCACGTCGTGGCCGAAATTCAGGATGGATCGACATTGGGTTTGCGATCTCAGTGCGCGATAACCAACTGGGGTTGATTCGATAGTGCTGTACCGGTGGCTCACCTTTTTTATATGGTCCCGTCAAGTAGACCTTTATATCTGCAATCTTCATCGGATCCCCCATTAACTAATTAAGGCGCCGCCATCTACGGACACCAATGAACCTGTAACCCATGCACTCGCATCGGAAATCAAATAGACCACGGCGTTACCAAGATCCTCTGGCAACCCCATTGAGCGAACACCTGGGCGCTCTTGCCATGGTTTTCCAGTTTGGCGCTCTCGTTCTGCGCGCTGTTGAATATTGATATCTGTTGCTACTCCGCCACAAAGAATCGCATTTACTCGAATGCCAGTTTCGACAATCTCATGAGCAAGTGCGGTGGTCAGAGAGCTCAGGCCACCTTTACTGGCGATGTAATGAACTTGACGATCGCCACCTCGATAGGCAGAGACAGTGCTGATGTTGACTATGGCGCCCTTTTTCCGCGGCTTCATATCGTTCACTACTGCTTGCGAAAGATAGAACGGACCAGAGAGATTAACTGCAAGATGTCGATCCCAAATTTCAGGAGTTATCTCCTCGAACGGAGTGAAATCGCAGATGCCCGCATTGTTGACGAGTGCATCTATGCGACCTTTGTCCTTGATGATTTGCGCAATGACGCTTACGCATTCACTACGAACTCCAATATCGCAGCGATATGCGCTCGCTTTTCCACCCGTACTCGTAATTTCAGCTATCACCTTATCCGCATGAACTCGCTCTGTATCTATTGGATAAATAATGACAACTTCACCACCTGCAGCAGCTACAACTTTAGAGATACCGCTACCGATTCCGCGGCCACCACCAGTCACTACTACAATTCGATTTGTGAGTGCTTCTGAAGAGTAGACCTTACTCATGATCACGCATCACCTACTCTCACTGGGGTTATTTGGAACCTCATCTTTCAACAGAGCATAGACGCTCGGAATCTTGAAATATAGCCCTACTAGAGTGCGAATAATAAAAGATCCTATGAATATTTCCGTCAGTGTGAACCGATCGGTAAGGAATGGGATGAAGAACGCTGCTATAAACGGGATACCCAGTGCAAATCCAATATAAATATTTATTAACATGGTTCGACGAGCTTCACTGCCGTATCGGAAGAGTCCTAACCAAATCCCTACATCTGTACCGGCGTTCATCCATCCAGCAAAAAGGGTCGCCATCAAGATTAGTTCGACATTTGGCGCCAGGATAATTAGCAGAAAGTAAACTCCGGAGATCGGCACAGTCCAAGAGAAAATCGCGTAGCTTCCTCTAGTGTTTTGGAGCTTGCGCCAAATTAGGGTGCCAAATACTGCGCCAATTGAAAGCGCCATCGCCCAGATTCCCATCCATCGATCAGAAACCCCACGCTCATTTATGAAATAGACCGACTGTAGCGGCGCTGCGATTGATGATGCAGCAACAATCAAGCAGATCCCAAAGAGAAAATAGATAAATTGCCGCTCCGCTCCTATTTTCTTGAGATTGAAGTTCTCTTTGAACGTATCCAGATAAGTATGCGGGGATTCTGGATAGATAATCCGAGAGATCACATACATCTCTGCAAGGCCAAGAGATCCTGAGACGAAGAAAACCGCGACATAGTTGAAGGGAAAGGGAAGCACAATCATCCCCAGACCGATGACAGCATTTGCTGAGAGCGCACCTATATTTGCAATTCGAGTTCGTGCGTTAACGATTGTTGGTTGATGCTCGGCTTCGATGACTATGCCCGGAGTGGGTGACCAGAGCGCACCAAAGACAATGGTAGGCATTGCACAGAGACAGAACATAGCAATCGCTATCTCAGCTCGATGGTTATCAAAGAGGAGAGCTACTGATGGCATGAAGAAAAAGATGCGTGAAAGCACTCCGCAAATCAGCATCCACCTACGTTGTTGCGCCCGATTTCGAAGATTGGCTACTGCAATCGGGCCAATGAGTAATGGTCCTAGTGATGTGAGTGCAACATAGATACTAATCAACGTGATCGAGGCATCAAGACGTAAAAGATAGGGAATTGCAAAGATCACCCATGCGCCATTTGCTGCACCGCCCCAGAAAGCCTGATAACGCATCAAGCTATGGTTGCGCTTACTAGTTGGGTGAAGTTCCACAGCGATTACCTAGATAGTTACTCCGATATATTTCTTCTCTAAGAATTCATGGATACCGTCGAATCCACCTTCACGACCAAGCCCACTCTCTTTATAACCACCGAAGGGAGCTGCTGGATCTGATATGACGCCTCGGTTGATGGCGACCATTCCAGATTCCATCGCTTCTGATACGCGAATCGCACGGTCTAGAGCGCCTGAGTAGACATAACTAATCAAGCCATATTCAGTGTCGTTAGCAAGGCGGATCGCCTCTTCATCTGAATCTACGGTGACAACAACGGCTACCGGGCCGAAGATCTCCTCTTTCAAGATGTCATTATCGGCATCGACTGTCATAACGGTTGGTGGATAGAACGCGCCATCTCCTGCAGGTTTCGCGCCACCAAGAGTCACTTTGCCACCTTGCTTAACTGATGCATCTACTAGGTCTGCAATTTTGTCACGCTCTTTGATTGAGACGCTCGCACCAAGTTGTGCACCTTCGGTTAATCCCGGCGCCATCTTTATCTTGGACATTGCATCAGTGAGTTTCTCAGTAAATTCCTTTGCAACTTTGCGCGATACGTAGAAACGATTAGCAGCAGTGCATGCTGCACCACCATTTCGTAGTTTGGCTAACATCGCACCAGCGACAGCTTCTGTGATATCTGCATCATCAAGAACAATAAACGGCGCATTGCCACCAAGTTCCATTGAGGTACGAATAACTCGATCAGCCGCCTGCTTTAACAAAAGTTTTCCTACTTGAGTTGATCCAGTAAAGGAGAGGTTCTTTACTCGAGGATCAGCAAGCATTCGGGTAACTGCTGGCCCTGCTGGCGTTGGGGTGATGACATTCACGACTCCTGCTGGAAGTCCCGCGCGGTGCAAGATATCGACGATTGCAAGAGTGGTAAGTGGTGTCTCCATTGCTGGTTTCACAATTACCGTGCAACCAGCTGCTACTGCAGGTCCGATCTTTCGTGTAGCCATAGCAGCAGGGAAATTCCATGGCGTAATAAGTAGTGAGACGCCAACGGGTTGGTGTGTGACGAGAATGCGCTTGTCACCACTTGGTGAGTGCCGGAACTCGCCATTTACTCGGACCGCCTCTTCAGAGAACCATCTAAAGAATTCAGCCGCGTAGAGAATCTCACCCTTAGCATCAGCAAAGACTTTCCCATTCTCGCGCGAAACTAGACGGGCAAGATCGTCTGCCTCAGCAATCATGATTTCAAAGGCTTTTCGAAGGATTTCACCTCGTACTCGTGCTGGCATCTTGGCAAAGGAAGGGAATGCATTAGCAGCTGCATCGAGCGCTGCGTCGACCTCTTTATCACCGGCAACCGCTATCTCGGTGATCACAGAGTTATCGCTCGGATCATAAACCGGATGTCGGTTGGGAGTGGCTACCCACTCACCGTTGATGTATAGGTCAGAACGAATCATGATGCTCCTGAACTTCGTTTAAACGGATATTCCAAACTTCCAATAAATGGCTTACGACGTACCAGTCTATTCTGCAACGTGCCAATTGCGGGCATCTCAAGTCTTATAACATCCTCGGGATTGAGAACTTTATCCTGCTCGGCACCAGAGCCGTTTCCGACCGTGCCAGAGCCAAAGACTTCGCCCACTGCGAGTTGCTCATTCCACGATGCGTACGCAATCATCTCTTCGAACTTCCAATTCATAGCGCTAGATGAACCATCAGTCCATTGCTGATCATTTACAAAGCCACGCATAAATAGCGAGTACGGATCGGGAATCTCATCTGCGGTCACTAAAATCGGACCGAGCACGTGTGCGCCGACAAAATCTTTGCCTTTTGCTGGGCCAAGGCCAACTGTCATTTCGGCAGATTGAATGGCGCGGGCTGAAAAATCGTTATAGATGGTGTAGCCGTAGATATGTTCGCGTGCGTTATCTTCTTTTATATTAAGTCCAGACTTCCCGATTACGATTGCAAACTCAAACTCTAGATCGAGAAACTCCGCGTATTCAGGAAATTCGATTTCTTGTCTATGTGCGCCAATACTTGATGGATTGCCTTTGTAATAAACAGGGCGGCGGTACCACTCATCTGGAATCGGGCGATTAAGCTTTGGGAAAACATTGAGTAGATGATCCTCAAAAGACATGAAGTCTCGTAATAATGGTGGGCGACTGATTGCGGGTAATACAGTGACTTCGGCGGCGTTGTATCGGATTGCATCGCCAGAAGGCGCGCTCTCCCAACCTTGCTGCTGAGCTGCTGCTACAGCGTTTTCGCCATGCTCTCGCGCTTGCGTACCTGCCTCGATAAATGCCAAAGCCGAGGGTGGGCAGTTGAGCAACGATTGCGCCATCGCGCCATCGGCAGCAGACCCTTGTGATACCAGGAGCGCCTGAGCTGCCGCCGTAAGGTCGATAACTAATCCAGAGTCAGCATCCCCATCAACCAAGGCGCCAAGATGTTGGCGCCTAGTTCCTCCAGTTACTGTCTCAAAAGAGAGTAACTTCATTAGCCAATGACCTGCTCATAAATCTCTCGTTCGCGCTTTTCAAGAAGCGGCACGATGATTCCTTCGATAATCTCTTTGAAATGTGGGGTTTCGCGGTGCGCTACTAGAGCAGCATCATCCTTGTAGATTTCATAGAGGCAGTAGAGGTTCTCGTTCTGAGGGTCAACGTTTGCGTTGTACACCAAGCATGCTGGCTCATCTGCTTTTACGCGAGCAGCCATCTTGCCGAGCGCCTCACGAACAGCCTGAGAATTACCCGGCTTTACGTAATATCTTGCTATTAGTACTGCAGCCATTTTCTTTTCCTTGCCTCTCTTTTTGGTTAGTGGAACGTACCAGATGTTAGAACTGGATTATTTAATAAATCATTCAGGTTATCCCCGAGCAATCGATTGAGATCTGATTCAGGTAGATACGCGCAATGCTCTCGTACTACTTCAATAGCTTGTGTGTAGGTCAACATGTCGCGCGAAGCAGGAAAATCAGATGCCCAAAAAATCCGACGTGGACCGAAAGCTTTGTAGATTTCATGGAATAGCACTTGGGATTGACTGTAAGGGAAATCAAATTTTTTACTGTTGTTGTAGTTGAATCCAGAGATTTTCACACCGATATTCGGCACTTTCGCACATTCAAGAATCTCGTGAACTTCACTTTGGTCATGACCAGATCCAGTGTTCTTTGGCATTCCCATGTGGTGTAGCAAAAAAGGCACTGTTGGATTTACTTTTGCCACCATGCGAAGATCAGCAAGCCAGGCAGGAGTTACCGCCATTGAAGCAACGACCTCCATTTCAGAGGCTGTTGCGAAAAATTCTTGCCCATCATCTGAGCGCATCCAGCCGTCATTTTCGCCGTTTACGTAATGAGTAAAGCCTTGGGCTTCATGTTTGGTGAGCTCATCCCGTAGTCGCTGCGCAGCGCCTGGAGCGTGATGATCTTTACGCCACACGCAATCTGCATCGACCCATGTACTGATTCGATCCGGATGCTTCCGTGCGAAATTAGCTACATATTCGTTGTTGTCTTCATTCCCAAAACCATCGCCACCTGCACCATCGCCAATCCGAGCGCACACTACCGACGCGCGCGCGACGCCGTGCGTATCCATCTCATAGAGCAGAGCTTCGATAGAACCACGATGATCGGGATCAGGTACCGACTTATCGTAAGGCCATCTACGCCATGCATGGCAATGGGAATCTGCAATCATCTATTTGCCAGATCTTCCTGCAACAACTCGATCGGTAATTTGAGCGCGTGGTTCTGCGCCAGAATGCCAGCGCTCCAACTCTTCTACCATCAAAGTAAAGAAGCGAGGTTGGGCCTCTTCAGTCATGCCGCCGATATGTGGTGAAAGAAAGACGTTTCGCATCTGGCGCAATGGCGAATCGACTGCGATTGGCTCTGGATTATGCGCATCAAGACCAAACCAAGCATCTTCCTTCTTTGCCTTTGCGATCAATGCGGGGACATTAACGCAAACTCCCCGCGATACATTGACAAAAACCGCGCCAGGTTTCAACCACGAGAGTTCTTTCTCGCTAATCATGTCTCGCGTCTTAGGCGTATCAGGAGCAAGGCAAATTACTACGTCGCATCCCATGACCTTTTCAAGCGATGCGAAATTAACATCAAGCGCATCCGCTAATTCGCGGGGTGCATATGGATCGTAGGCAAGAATCTCGTTTCGAAATGGCGTTAAGAATTCCCGTAAACGCCATGCGATATGGCCAAATCCGATCATGCCGACAGTTTTTCCAGTTAATTCACGGGCTGGTGGTTTGGTGCGATAGTCATCATGGCTCATCGCTTTCCCAGCGATGATGTCGCGAAATCGCGCATGTTCACGAAGACCAACAAGCGCTAGCGCCAGAGCCCATTCAGAGACAGGCCACGATGAAGAGTGTGTTGTATCAACAACAAGTACGCCGGCCTCGTTTGCTGCTTGCACATCGATTCTGCCAGCAAATCGATCGCCCTCGAGCTCGCCAACAACTTTTAACTTTTTACCTGCATCAAATACAGGTTTGGTGATTCGCGGGCCACCGTGGCAAACAATTAGTACATCAAGATCTGAGGCAAACTTGGCAAAACGCGCCTCTACTGCAGGATCTACCGGAATATTCACCCAATCCGAAGGAACGTCGTACTCTTCAATTACTACCTCTGCAATTTTCGAAAGCCGTTCAAGATCGCGCTTCTCTAGATAAAGTTCACGCGTTTGAGCTGAACATGCAATCCCAACTTTTGGTTTACTCATCGCAAAGCCACCGACCCATCTTCTCGTAAATCAGGTTTGACGCCATGCACTGTTACCGGAGGATTAGTTGCAAAGAATTCGTCGTTGATTTCCATACCAAGGCCTGGCTCATCGAATGGATAGAGCCAGCCATCTTTGAGAGTTGGAATGCGCTTAACCATTTGACGTACAGGGTCAACATTTTGATCAATATGTTCCTGGGCTTCCCAATTCGGAGCAGTTAGCCCCATGTGGATGTGGGCCATCGTCGCGATTGCTCCTGAAGGAACTGCATGTGGCAAGACACCTTGATGATGGGCTTCAGCCATCGCGCAAATCTTACGTACATGGGTGAAACCACCAGCTAATCCGATATCGGGGCGGACGAATGAAAGACCAGCGTGCTCTATATATTCACGGAACTCATATATAGAGGTATTCCGCTCCCCTGCAGCCATTGGCGTATCTACTTTTGCGGACACTTCGCCAAAGGAAAGGACGCTATCTGGCGGAATCGGGTCTTCAACAAAGAGTGGGCGATATGGCATCAATTCTTGAATCAATGCGATGGAGTTGCCTGGCTGCATATTTCGATGGAGTTCGATTCCAATATCAAGAGTATTTCCAACTGCATCACGAAGCGCAGCCATACGATCGACTAAATCTGCGATCTTCTCAGCATGACGCATGCCATGATGCTCATGTTGATGAAGAATTACCTTGATTGCAGTGAATCCCTCTTTCTGAGCAGTAAGCGATTCGTTGATAAGGCTCTCTTTTGTAGCGCCAAAGACGACTTTCATGCCTCGTACTGCTTTGCGACTACGACCCCCGAGCAGATGCCAAACTGGTGTTTCAAAAATACGACCGCGTATATCCCAACATGCCTGATCAATCGCGCTGATCGCGCCACCGAGAGTCAATCCTCTCCAGCCGAGCGCACGATACATCTTCAACCAATTTTGTTCGACATCGTGTGCATCTGCACCGATGAGGAATGGTTCAAAGCTCTTGATGATTTCAGCAACATTCTTTGGGAAAGCAAAGGCAGTCGACTCACCAACTCCTTGGATTCCATCTTCGGTAGTTAATCGAACAAAGCAGGACATTCCTGCCACGAAAGTTTCTACTTTTGCAATACGTGCTGCGGACTTCATCAGACGCCTTCCTGGGCAGGGTAAATGTAATCAGGTTTGATTCGAACTTTAGGTGGCGAGATCAACTCCACGATTGCGCTGATCCCATCTGGTGGTTGAAAGTAAGCGAACGCGCCGTCACCTTCAGCACCAAAACCTGCTGCGCTCTGCAGCGGGGTGAATCCTCGTGCGATGAAATCTGCAACTGCAGCAGGGTGATCCTGAACAATGCAGCCAACATGGTTCATGCCCTCACCAATCGTGTTCAACTGATCCATAAAAATAGAGGGACCGTCGAGTGGTTGGACTAATTCAAATT
Source organism: uncultured Bifidobacterium sp. (assembly GCA_964561165.1). GTDB lineage: Bacteria > Actinomycetota > Actinomycetes > Nanopelagicales > Nanopelagicaceae > IMCC26077. Next base: position 10,781 of record CAZLOJ010000027.1, read on the forward strand.
GCATATTTCCTGCAAAAGCCATCGCATGACGAAGACTGAACTCGGTCTTGCTTCCTTTATATACACAGTCACGTAAACCTGGCGCTTTCAAGGTATAGACGGTCCATGGACCAATCCCGAGGTTATGTGCCCAATGTTTCACGGCCGTATCGAGGTCTTTAACGACGTAGGCGACTTGGTGGAATTTCAATTCTTCGCTCATGAGTTCACCCATTCATCCATTTTTACTCATCTGTTCAATAGCAGCGTCAATCTCATCTTGATACGTATGAATCTTCCCCTCGAGAACTTCATCAACCAAGACTTCGCGATTGGCTACCCCGGATTCAAGAATGGCATAAACAACAGCTAGAGCGCGAAGTCCGCCCATTCCATCAACTTCAGCTGGCCGATTATGCGCAACGGCATCGATGAAATCTGCAATCTCAACTGCGAGGTAACCGGCATCAACATCAGCCCATGCAGCGCCTTTGCCGCCAGTTCCATCAGGACCCAAGACAGCCTTCGTCACATCGTTGATATTGATGAATGCGCCACGGGATTCCAGCTCTTTCACCAAATCTGCACCAGTGAGCTCGCGATCTCCTAGATAGACAACAACATCTCCATCAGATCTATCGGGTGGCACGGTCATCGAACCCTTAGTGCCATGCAAACTTCGTTGCTGATATCGCTTGCCAAGTCCAGAGGGAAGATAGGTGTACTGCACATCGATTCCATCTTTGGTCTGCATACTTGCAAAGAGAGCATCTTCGCCAGTTGGAACGATTGATTCAGAACCATCAGCGGTGTAGCGAATAGGTTCAGCAATGATGCCTCGCCCCCACACTCGCTCTACTGGCCCGACGTAGTACTCAATAATGTCTGCATAATGAATGCTCATATCAAGACCAATTGCACCGGTATCTTTCATGTGGCGCCATTTGCTGATGATGATCTTGTCATCACCGCCGGCCCATAATTCGACCATTAGGTGTAATTTGCCAAGCATTCCCGAATCGATGACTGCCTTTGCAATCCGGTTCGCACCGCCACGACGGTAATTCTCAGCGGTGCCAAGAATCATTCCCGTTCGCTCAGCAGCCGCCACCATCATGCGACCGGTCTTCACTGTCAATGACAATGGTTTCTCGCAGAGCACATGGCGACCTGCTTCCATTGCTTTAATGGCAATTGTGTGATGAGTGCGCGGATCGGTGACGATATCAAGCGCCTCCACCGCATCATCTTTTAGCAGATCATCAATTGATGTATAGACCTTTGGCCGAATACCCATTAATGAAAAAGTCTCTTCAGCTAACTTATTGGCGGTTTCAGCGTTGATATCCAATAGTGCAACAACCTCACCATTGAGCTTTCCCGCTTTATGTAGCGCGTTAAATCCAAGCATGTGACGTCGGCCCATGAA
>CAZLOJ010000027.1:12288-13453 GCA_964561165.1 uncultured Bifidobacterium sp.
TCTTCTCTATTTCCTACCATCAGTGGCCAGATGTACATATTCCATGCAGTCAAGAATGTGATTGCAGAATAGGACGCAATCGGTGGTCGTGCGAGTGGTAGCACGATTCGGAAAAGTACACGTGGCCAGCTAGCGCCATCCATGCGAGCGGCATCGATTAAGCCGTCTGGGAAATTCACCATGAACTGGCGAAAGAGCAATGTTCCAAAAGCTGTTGATCCGACAATTGGAAGGATCATGCCACCCCATGTGTTGAGCAGGCCTAATTTATAAGTGACCAAATACAGTGGAATTATCGAAATGTTTGTTGGAAGAAAGACTGGAACTGCGAAGATTGCAACGATCAAAGCAGCATATTTGAATGGCATTTTTGCCAGTGCGAATCCTGCAGTGAACGAAAGAATAAGCTGCAGAATCAAGATGCCAAATGTAAAGAAAATAGTATTAAGAAATATTCGCGGCGTCATCACAGATAACGCATCGGCATAGTTCCTCCACTCCAACGATGGTGGAAGAAGTTTTGGTGGATAGACCGATACCGCATCGAGGGTCATCAATGATCCTGACACCAAGTAAAGCAAAGGGAAGATGAATAAGAGTGCGAGCAAGACGATCACGCTATAGCGGAGTACGTTTGCCGACCTTTTCTGGGTAAAGAGCACGGAACTTGCCATATTTAACCCTTAGCCCTTCTGTACTTACGGAATTGGATAATAGGAAGCGCTACAACAAGTAGAGCGAAGAATTGAACCATCACGAGAGCTGCCGAATATCCCACTTCGAACTGCTCGAATGCCATCTTATATGCGTAATACGCAAGCGAAGTTGTCGCATCAAGCGGTCCACCTTGAACCATTAGTAATGAAATTTCGAACGGTGATGAAAGGAATGCAAGAATCTCAATCGCCAGGACTAGCACCGTCGTGGTTGAAACACATGGAAATATGATCTGCCAAACGCGCTGCCATGCATTCGCGCCATCAAGAGCAGCCGCCTCCAAGATCTCGGGCGAAATACGCTGTAATCCTGCGAGATACAAAATGATGACTAGAGGTAGTGAGAGCCAGATGACGATGATTGTTACCGAGGGAAGCGCCCACGAAACGCTCGCCAACCACTCTGGTCCGGTAATGCCAAAGACGCTCAGGATTCGATTAATCCACCC
>CAZLOJ010000027.1:13553-16259 GCA_964561165.1 uncultured Bifidobacterium sp.
CCAACCACTCTGGTCCGGTAATGCCAAAGACGCTCAGGATTCGATTAATCCACCCCGCCTCTGGATTGAAGATACTCGACCAGGCGATACCAGCTACAGCGCTTGAGATAGTTAGCGGCAAAAAGAACATAGCGCGGAAGACGCCGATACCTTTTACTTTCCAATTGAGAAGCACAGCAACGAGGAATCCACCAAAAACGGTGGGTAGGACTCCTATTGCTAAGAATTTAAGTGTCCGACCAAAAGCTGGAAGTAACAGTTCATCGTCCATCAAACGTCGGTAATTCTCAAACCCCACCCAGTTGATGGGCCCGAGGATGTTCCATTCACAGAAGCTAAGTAGTACGCCTGCAACTGATGGAATCAAAATGAAAAGGGTATACATCACCAAGTTTGGCGTGACAAAAATCGAAAGCCAAAATCGATCATTACGTTTTAATTTCTTGCGCTGACCAACCTGAACTTTCTGGTCTTTCTGCGCTGTCGCCACACTCTGCATTCTATACACCCGTTTCAGAAGAGAATAGCTGGAGTTACTCACATAATAATGATTTGGTGACGTCCATAGAAATGAACGTCACCAAATTCATCTGCTGCTACTTGTTCTTATTCTTTTTGCGGTTAAGCGAGTTCCTTCTTGATAGCCGCAGTTACTTTGTCTTCGGCTTTCTTGAAGGCTTTCTCTACGGAGACTTTCTTCAGCAGAACTTCTGCAAGTGCATCAGCAATTACAGTATCGAGAACTGTTCCTGCTTGACCTGGAAGTTTCGGAGCAATGAAGGAGTTCTTGATTGCTCGGCCGAAGGCATCAACGTTTGCAGGAGGTGCTGCCAGCTTGCGCCAGTCACCATTTGCGATACCTGCATCTGTTGGAGGAACGAGTGATCCACTTGCCTGGAGAGTGTTAATTCCACCGTTCTTGGTTGTGTAGAACCAATCGATGAACTTCCATGCAGCTGCCTTGTTCTTTGACGTTGCAGCCATACCGAGACCATAGCTTCCGCCACCAATGATGTACTTGGAAACTTTGCCCTTGATTGTTGGCATATCTACGACATCCCAGTCCATCTTCTTCTCAGCTAATCCAGCTTTGTATGTTGGAAGAAGTGCACGCACTGATGTCTCCATTGCGACCTGTCCACCTTGGAAGGTTGGCGGAGTCTTGCCAGAGGAGATGCTGTACTTAGGAATGCAACCGCTCTGCCATGGCTTTACAAGTTGCTTCCATGCAGCAATTGCTTCAGGAGCAGCGATCTTTGATGTGTTGGTGTTGCGATCATATGTGTAAGCACCAACTGAGTGCAGGAATGGGTTGTACTGAGCTTGCCAGATTGACTTGCTTCCGCCACCAGGACCACCTGATGAGCCCCATACCTGTGGCTTCTGCTTTGCGCCCCACTTGGAGATTGCATCGCAAGTCTTCAGGTATTGATCGTATGTCCAACCATCCTTTGGAAGGGCAACGCCAGCCTTCTTGAAGAGTGTCTTGTTGTAGAAGACAACAATCGCATCAGCCGCGATTGGAAGACCGTGTACTTGCTTTGGCAAGTTAATTGGAACGTATGAACTCAAGAATGCTTGATTGAAATCAGCACGCTTTAGTCCGCCTGGAGCAGTTCCAAAATACTTGGTTAGATCCTCAGTGAATCCGACATCTGCTAGTTGATCTGCATAGGTGTCGAGATTGTTGATGATATCTGGAGCGCTACCGCTAAGTGCAGACGCTGCCAAGTTCTTGACGATATCCGGAATGGAAGCTGGAAGAGTTTCTACCTTGACTTGAATGTCTGGGTTCTCTTTATTCCATTGCTCAATAACTGGCTTGAAGTTGTTATCAATTCCAGCAAGCGCTGCAAAACGCAACTCAACTGCAGCATGGGCGCTTTGAATCCCAAATGATGCGAGAGAGAGCGTTAAAAGACTTGCCATAAATCCCACGCGGATTTTTTTGCGTGAAGTGAAGCCTTTCATCAATTTCCTCTTTTCCTAGGTCTCGTGCTCTGAAAATTCATAGACTGCGAACCTTCGCGTCAGGCTAACGAGTGATGAAATGGCAAGGCAAGGAGAATGGATAGGCCGAAAACTTTATATTTTCAGATATGCGAAAAGGTAACAATTTGTTACCAGTCCCTTTGCTAGTCGAGTCGGAAGACCAACTCTTCGCATGGGTGGATTTTCAATGGATCGGTTGGCGGGCCTTCGGGCGGCCAGATGAACGCATCCTTCATCTTGTCCCCAATTTCTGCGGAGTACCGCTCATAGACATCTTTCCTGGCAAACATCTTTTTCCTGGATTCATCCCAGTTCTCAGACTCGACGTACCCGATAATCAGCCCGTCAGGCATCATATATATAGAGTAATTCTTCCAGCCGGCGTCGCTGAGCGCCTGGCGGTAGTAATCAGGTATGGCCGCATGGGTTTCGCGATAATCATTAATTCGGTCTGGTTTTACCCGAAGCGTCCAGCAGATTCTGTCCACGGCCTAACTCCTTCAACTCTGGTTCTGTTTATAAATTTTTTTCGGCTATATCTCCTTTCACGATACTACAAAAAATGGCCCACGAGAACGTAGGCCTTTTTTCGCTGTTCATATTTACGGAAGCGGGCTATGAATCCCGTTATTCCATTTGTCATATTGGGCAGCTAGAGCGCGAAAGCGCGAAATTTCCGATTCCTTCGACTGATCGTGCCTCAGGTAGCTTGCT
>CAZLOJ010000028.1:0-13454 GCA_964561165.1 uncultured Bifidobacterium sp.
GTTGCTATCAGCGCTAGCGGAGATTTACTTCGAATTGGAATTGCGCAAGGTGCTCTCGCGTTCGAGATTTCATTCGAGCAAGCACAGAAGTACTTAACAACCTCAAAAGCTCCAAAGATTTTCTTTGATGGCAAGCTACTGCTTCGAAGAACAAATCAGTCGATTCCGAACTTCATTGGCGATGTTGCAATGATGGCCTACTTGTTAAACCCTGGTGCGCGAACCCCAGAACTTTCAGAAGTCATCATTAGATATCTCAACAAAGAGGGGAGTGGGCAAGTAGGTGCAAGTTCGGCGCTCGAACTGGATTTCGACGCAGCAACGGCTTCTAGTGGAAGTCTTTTGGCAGAACGTGCACAAGACCTACTCGCAATCTTTCCCATTCTTACGGCCCAATGCGCTGAAGCTGGACTCACTGAAGTTCTACAGGAGATTGAAATTCCCACCATCACGCTGTTGGCAAGAATGGAAGCTCTTGGAATTGCCCTCGAAGAGGTAGCGGCAGCGGAGTTAGAGAGTTATTTTGCCGAGCAAGCACAGCAAGCTGCGACGAGCGCTTTTGATGCTGTTGGTCGCGAGTTTAATCTGGCCTCTCCCAAGCAATTGCAAGAAATCCTCTTTGAGCAACTTAAACTCCCAAAAACGAAGAAGATAAAGACGGGGTACACCACCGATGCCGATGCTCTTAATTGGCTAATGGAGACGACAGGACATCCAGTTCTGGCAGCGATTTTACGTTCGAGGGATGTTACGAAGCTCAAGAGCGTTGTTGAAGGTTTACGTCGAGCAGTTGAAAGCGATGGCAGGGTCCACACAACGTTCCAACAAATGGTCACTGCTACTGGCCGACTCTCATCTACAGATCCAAATCTGCAAAATATTCCAATCCGGACTGAAGAGGGGCGGCGGATTCGCGATTTGTTCATCGCAGGAAGCGGCTTCGAATCGTTGATGACTGCCGACTACAGTCAAATTGAGTTACGCATCATGGCGCACCTATCAGAAGATCAAGCGCTACTGAACGCCTTCGCTGCAGGAGAAGATTTACACACCACTGTTGGCGCTGAAGTTTTTGGGGTGAAGGCAAGTGAGGTGGATGCTGATATGCGCAGAACCGTTAAGGCGATGTCGTATGGGCTTGCTTATGGCTTGTCGGCATTCGGGTTGAGTCAACAATTAGATATTTCTCCAAGCCAAGCACAAGCGTTGATGGATAAGTACTTTCTTCGGTTTGGCGGGATTAGAGAATATTTGGAATCAGTGGTCGCCCTTGCGCGCAAACGTGGCTACACCGAGACTGTCTTTGGTCGAAAGCGTTATCTTCCAGATTTAACGAGCGATAACCGGATGCGCCGGGAGATGGCTGAGCGAATGGCGCTTAATGCACCAATACAAGGTAGCGCTGCAGACATTATGAAGATTGCCATGCTCGCGGTTGCTCGCGAAATCGACGCCCAAAAACTCAAATCGCGCATACTTCTTCAAGTACATGATGAATTGGTCCTTGAAGTTGCTCCCGGAGAACGCGAGCCTCTTGAGGAGATAGTTCGCGTACAAATGGGTAAGGCCTACCCACTAAAAGCGCCGCTCTCAGTCAACATCGGCATTGGCAAGAGCTGGGACTTGGCGGCGCACTAGCGCGAAACCGGTGGCTGTTTGAGGGGGTAATTGAGCGAAATTGACCCTCTACAGCAGCCCGCGTAGCCTTCTCCAGTTCACGCATCCGCGCGAATACAGCACCCGCTGGCCCGACTACCCACTACCTACGGAGCACCTTGAGTATCGCAGTTAATGACATAGGAAGCGCGGCTGATTTCCTCGCCGCCATCGAAGGAACAATCAAGAATTTCAATGACGGAGATCTCGTCGAAGGAACAATCGTTCAAGTAGATCGCGACGAAGTACTCGTCGATATCGGATATAAAACTGAAGGTGTCATTCCATCTCGTGAGCTTTCAATTCGCCACGATGTGGATCCTGGTGAGCTAGTCAAAGTTGGAGAGCGTATTGAAGCGCTCGTTCTCACCAAAGAGGATAAAGAAGGTCGTTTGATCCTTTCCAAGAAGCGTGCTCAGTATGAGCGTGCATGGGGAACGATCGAAGGAATGAAGGAGCGCGACGAAGTTGTTAAGGGCATGGTCATCGAAGTTGTTAAGGGTGGACTCATTGTCGACATTGGTCTACGTGGCTTCCTTCCAGCATCGCTTGTTGAGATGCGTCGGGTTCGCGATCTGACTCCTTACATCGGGAAAGAGATCGAAGCGCGAATCATCGAGCTTGATAAGAACCGAAACAACGTCGTTCTCTCACGACGCGCTTTCCTCGAGCAATCACAATCGGAGAGCCGAACAACCTTCCTTAATCAATTGCAGAAGGGGCAGGTTCGTTCTGGCGTTATCTCCTCAATCGTTAACTTCGGCGCCTTCGTCGATCTCGGCGGTGTTGATGGTTTAGTACACGTTAGCGAGCTCTCGTGGAAACACATCGACCATCCAAACGAGGTAGTCGAAGTTGGCATGCCAGTGACCGTGGAAGTTCTCGAAGTTGACTTCGAGCGCGAGCGCGTCTCGCTATCTCTCAAGGCAACTCAAGAAGATCCATGGCAAGCATTTGCTCGCACTCATACCATCGGTCAGGTTACTTCCGGCAAGGTGACAAAGCTTGTTCCGTTTGGCGCTTTTGTTCGCGTATACGAAGGAATCGAAGGCCTGATTCACATCTCGGAGCTAGCAGAACGTCACGTTGAGATTCCTGAGCAGGTCGTTCGTGTTGATGACGAGATCATGGTCAAAATCATTGATATCGATCTTGAGCGACGCCGCGTCTCGTTATCACTCAAGCAGGCGAATGAAGGTCATGAGGTCGAGGTCGAAGCATTCGATCCAACGCAATATGGAATGCCAGCTCGTTACGATGAGAACGGCAACTTCATTTATCCAGAAGGATTCGATCCTGATACTCAAGAATGGAAGCCAGGCTTCGAAGCTGCTCGCGAAGAGTGGGAGCGTCAATATGCTGAAGCACAGGCACGCTTCTTAGCTCACCGCAAACAACGTGAAGAGGCGAAGAACGCTGAGTAAATCTCGGTAACAGATATGCAGAACGGCGAACAAGCCTTATGTTGGTAATCGCTTTAACGGGGGGAATCGGATCTGGTAAGTCCAGCGCCGGTTCCCTCTTGGCGCGTTTAGGCGCAATTCATATCAGCGCAGATCAATTAGCCCGCGAAGTTCTCGAGCGAGGCGAGGAAGGGTACAACCAAGTTGTTGCCCAATTCGGTGATGAGATTCTTACCAATGGGGCTATCAACCGAAACATCCTCGCCGAGATTGTTTTCAAGGATTCCAACAAGCGTTCCCTAATAGAAAAAATTACGCATCCATTGATTCAGAAAAGATTTACCGAAATCTGCAAATCCCTCCCTGATTCAAGCGTTGTTGTTTATGAGATTCCACTTCTTGCAGAGAATGCAGATCGTATTTCAGAGTTTGATGCGATTCTCCTCATCGAAAGTGAACGAGAAATACGGATCAATCGACTCGCAGAGCGCGGTTTGAACCGAGATCAAGTAGAGGGTCGAATGGCAGCACAATCATCCGATGACGATCGGCGAACAATTGCGCACCATGTCATCGAAAACAATGGGGATAAAGAGGCGCTTCTGCGCGCACTCGAGCAGTGGTGGGCAGAGTTCATCGCACCCAGAATCTCTAACTAAGTTACGGTTGACCTATGCGCCCTGAACTCCGCGAGAAACTGCCAAAAGTAGGGCGCCCTTTCCAGGTAATCAGCGACTATCAACCTGCAGGTGATCAGCCAGATGCCATCGACGCGCTGGCTCGTCGTATAGGTGCAGGGGAATCCGATGTAGTCCTCCTCGGCGCAACTGGAACGGGAAAGTCTGCAACCTCCGCCTGGTTAATCGAACGATTACAGCGCCCGACTCTGGTGCTGGCACCAAATAAGACTCTTGCTGCGCAACTTACCCACGAGTTCCGCGAACTGCTTCCCAATAATGCCGTGGAGTACTTTGTCTCTTACTACGACTATTACCAACCAGAGGCCTACGTTCCACAGACCGATACTTTTATCGAGAAGGATTCATCAATCAACAAAGAGGTGGAACGCCTCCGCTATTCAGCGACACATTCATTGCTCACTCGCAGAGATGTAGTTGTGGTCTCCACCGTTTCTTGTATCTACGGATTAGGAACGCCTCAAGAGTATGTCGATGGGATGATCCCACTTCGAGTAGGAGATTCAATTGAGCGAACTTCGCTGCTACGTAAGTTCGTCTCGATTCAATATTCTCGTAATGACACCGCATTTGAACGAGGCACTTTTCGGGTCCGTGGAGACACAATCGAAATTATTCCGGTATACCAAGAGACTGCGCTTCGGATCGAAATGTTCGGCGACGAGATTGAAAGATTGTTGACCTTACATCCACTAACTGGCGAAGTTCTCAGCGAAGAACGCGAAGCATTCATCTTCCCAGCATCGCACTACTCAGCTAGTCGTTCCACCATGGAGCGTGCCATCACTGCTATTGAAGCAGAGCTGGCCGAACAGTTGGAGAAATTCGAGAAATCTGGGAAGTTGCTTGAAGCGCAGCGGCTGCGGATGCGCACCACTTTCGATATCGAGATGATCAGACAACTGGGCTTCTGCTCTGGCATCGAGAACTATTCGCGCCACATTGATGGTCGCGAACCAGGCGCACCACCAAACTGTCTCTTGGATTACTTTCCTGATGACTTTCTTTGCATTATCGATGAATCACATGTCACTGTTCCTCAAATTGGTGCGATGTACGAGGGTGATGCCTCGCGAAAACGCACACTGGTCGAACATGGTTTCCGGCTTCCGAGTGCGCTGGACAACCGACCTTTGAAATGGAGTGAATTCCTAGAGCGGACACCGCAGAAAATGTATCTATCTGCAACGCCAGGGAAATATGAACTTGGTATCGCACCAAACGTCGTGGAGCAGGTAATTCGCCCTACTGGTTTGATTGATCCGAAAATCATCATCAAACCAATCAAAGGTCAGATTGATGATCTTGTACATCAAATTCAAGAGCGGGCGGCTAAGAATGAACGAGTACTTGTCACAACTCTCACCAAAAAAATGTCTGAAGATCTCACTGACTATTTAGTGGAGCAGGGGATTCAGGTGCGCTACCTCCATTCAGAGGTAGACACATTGCGGCGAGTGGAGTTACTACGAGAACTTCGCCAGGGAGAATTCGATGTGCTTGTCGGCATCAATCTTCTTCGTGAAGGACTTGACTTGCCTGAAGTTTCGCTTGTCGCAATCCTTGATGCCGATAAAGAGGGCTTCCTTCGCTCGGCTACCTCACTAATCCAAACAATCGGTCGCGCTGCTCGAAATGTCTCGGGCGAGGTTCATATGTACGCGGATAACCTTACTGATTCGATGATCAAGGCGATTGACGAAACAAATCGTCGACGCGAGAAGCAAGTTGCTTATAACGTGGAACATGGTGTTGATCCACAACCACTGCGCAAGAAAATCGCAGATATCACCGACTCAATTTCCAAGGAAGCAGATGATTCTGAAAAGCTCATCGCAAGAGCAAAACGGATTACCTCCATGCCTGCAATCGGTCAGAATGCGAAAGAACTCGGCAAGCTGCCTCGCGAAGAATTGATGGGGCTGATTTCAGCGCTCACTGAGCAGATGCGTGCCTCTGCGGAGGGGCTGCAATTCGAGTTGGCTGCTAGATTGCGCGATGAAATTCATGAATTAAAGCGAGAGCTGCGTGGGATGGAGGGCGCCGGAATATGAAAGAGCGGTTGATAGTTCGCGGCGCGCGAGAGCATAACCTCAAGGATATTTCGATTGATCTGCCACGCAATTCCCTGATCGTTTTCACTGGGCTGTCTGGCTCTGGCAAATCCAGCCTTGCCTTCGACACAATCTTTGCCGAAGGGCAACGAAGATATGTTGAATCACTCTCTGCCTACGCGCGTCAGTTTTTGGGGCAACTAGATAAACCCGATGTTGATTTCATAGAAGGACTATCACCTGCAGTATCTATTGACCAGAAGTCGACTAATCGCAATCCACGTTCAACTGTGGGCACGATAACTGAGGTATATGACTATTTCCGCTTGCTTTATGCGCGGGCAGGTAAAGCCCATTGTCCGAAGTGCGGCGATCCCGTATCGAGACAATCTGCCCAGCAGATAGTGGATCAAATTCTGGTGCTACCCGAGGCAACAAAATTTCATGTGCTTGCTCCGGTAGTGCGCGAGCGCAAGGGAGAGTTTCTCGACCTTTGGAAGGATTTCACCACTCAAGGTTTTGCGCGGGTGCGCGTTGATGGGGTGGTCTATGGATTAGATGAAGTACCAAAACTAAAGAAGCAAGAGAAACACACAATTGAAGTGGTAGTTGATCGATTGACGGCGAAAGCATCGAGCAAGCAACGTTTAACTGATTCCATCGAAACTGCGCTCAGGCTTGGCAATGGCATAGTCACATTGGATTTCGTAGAACGTGACGAGAAGAGTTCGGATCGGGAACGAACTTTTAGCGAGAAGATGGCGTGCATGAAATGCGGGATCTCTATCGAAGAATTAGAGCCGCGATCATTCTCCTTCAACTCTCCTTTCGGTGCCTGCGGAGATTGCTCTGGTATCGGCACCAAACTGGAAGTAGATATGGAGCTCATAGTTCCCGATGATTCGTTGAGTATCTACGAGGGCGCAATCGCACCTTGGTCCATGGGTGCAAGCTCCGAGTATTTCTTGCGACTGCTTGAAGCTCTAGGCAAGGATATGAACTTCTCTCTTGATGCACCGTGGAAGAAACTCTCCGTAAAAGTTAAGGAGGCAATTCTTAACGGGTACGACTACGAGGTGCACGTCAAATATAAGAATAGGTATGGACGGGCTCGTCAGTACAGCACTGGCTTTGAAGGGGTAGTTCCTTTCCTTGAGCGACGCCATGGCGAGACTGAGAGTGAATTCAGTCGTGATCGTTATGAAGCCTTTATGCGTGAGACGCCGTGTCCAGCTTGCAAGGGCGCACGATTAAAGGACGAAATTCTTGCGGTAACACTTGGTGAATTGAATATTGCCCAGTTATGCGCACTCTCTATCGCTGACTGTGCTCAGTTCATTGGCAAGCTTTCGCTAACCGCGCGCGAGAAGAAGATTGCAGAGCGAGTACTTAAAGAGGTCAACGCACGTCTTGGCTTCCTTTTGGATGTAGGCCTTGATTACCTCTCGCTTGATCGTCCAGCTGCAACGCTTTCGGGGGGAGAGGCGCAACGTATTCGACTTGCAACTCAGATCGGCTCTGGATTAGTTGGCGTGCTTTACGTTCTTGATGAACCAAGTATTGGTTTACATCAGAGAGATAACCGCCGTTTAATCGATACCCTCACGCGACTACGAGACCTTGGTAATACTCTTATCGTGGTTGAACACGACGAAGAGACCATTCGAACGGCCGATTGGATTGTAGATATCGGCCCTGGTGCGGGCGAACATGGTGGCGAGGTCGTTGTCTCTGGTCCCTACAAAGAGTTGATCAATAACAAGCGCTCCATCACCGGGGCTTACCTTTCGGGGCGCAAGCAGATTGAGGTTCCAGCAGTTCGTCGCCCCCTTGATCCAAAACGGAAGATTCATATCAAAGGCGCGCGCGAGAACAATTTGCAAAACATCGATGTAGAGATCCCTTTGGGAACTTTTGTCGCGGTGACGGGCGTGAGCGGTTCAGGTAAATCAACGCTAGTCAATGAGATTCTTTACAGCGTTCTTGCGAACAAATTAAATGGTGCGCGTATCGTGCCGGGGCGACATAAGACGATTACTGGTATTGACGCGCTGGATAAAGTGGTGCATGTTGATCAATCACCAATAGGTAGAACGCCGCGGTCAAATCCAGCGACTTACACCGGCGTTTTCGACAAAGTTCGTGGGCTGTTCGCTGAAACGGCTGAAGCAAAAATTCGTGGGTATCAACAAGGGCGCTTCTCATTTAATGTTAAAGGTGGACGATGCGAGAATTGCTCTGGTGATGGCACCATCACCATCGAGATGAATTTCCTTCCTGATGTCTATGTTCCATGTGAAGTCTGTCATGGCGCTCGGTATAACCGGGAGACTCTTGAGGTGCATTACAAGGGAAAGAACATATCCGAAGTACTGAACATGCCAATCGAACATGCCTATGAATTCTTCGAGAGCGTGCCGGCCATTGCGCGATACCTCAAGACGCTCTGTGATGTTGGTTTGGGATATGTTCGCTTAGGTCAATCCGCCCCCACTCTCTCTGGTGGTGAAGCGCAGCGTGTGAAGCTTGCAACCGAACTACAACGCCGCTCAACGGGCCGAACCATTTATGTGCTCGATGAACCAACAACAGGATTGCATTTCGAAGATGTCAGCAAATTGTTGGGAGTGCTTAATCGACTTGCTGATACCGGCAACACGGTCGTTGTCATCGAGCATAATCTCGATGTTATTAAAAGTGCTGATTGGGTGATTGATCTAGGGCCAGATGGCGGCTCGCGCGGTGGGAATATCGTGGCTGAAGGAACGCCAGAGCAGGTGGCAAAGAATAAAAAGAGCTACACCGGCCAATTCCTGTCAGAAGTTCTCAATAGCGGCGGAAGTCGTGGCTAATCCGGCGACGTATCGCCCAGAGAACATCCCGACCTCACCGGGGGTCTACCGCTTCTTCGATGCAGCGAACAAGGTTATCTATGTAGGTAAGGCAAAGAACCTCCGCTCCCGACTTAGCAGTTACTTTCAATCAAATCTTGATGAGAAAGTTCGGACAATGGTCTGGGAGGCCAATCGTGTTGATTGGACGTTGGTAGGAAATGAGATTGAATCCCTGCAATTGGAGTTCACGTGGATCCAACAGGAGAAACCAAAGTACAACGTTATCTTTCGAGATGATAAATCGTTTCCCTATTTAGCGGTAACGGTCAAAGATGAGGTGCCGCGAATATTTGTCACCCGAACCTTGCGAAAAGATGGCGCGAAGTACTTCGGCCCATACCCGCACGCGTGGGCGCTTCGCGAACTCATGGAAATTCTGCAGAGCGCATTCCCGATGCGCTCGTGCACCAATGGCGTATTTCAGAGAGCTGAACGGAGCCAGCGCGCATGTCTCTTGGGTTACATCGGAAAATGCGTTGCCCCATGCCTCTCTAAAGACTCGGGCGCGGTGATGAACCACAAACAAGTCGTGCAATCGTTGATTGGGTTCATGAATTCTGATCCTGCGAAGTTTATTGAAGAGTTGCGAACTAAGATGGAGGCATCATCAGCACAAGAAGATTTCGAGAGCGCTGCAAGGTATCGCGATCAGATTGACGCGCTCGAGAAAGTAGCAACAAGCAACTCAGTCGCACTTCCCGTCGATAGTAATCTCGACCTTTTTGCGAGCGTATGGGATGAGATGGGTGGGAAAGGCGCTGTTACTCAATTTCAAGTTCGCTCTGGTCGAGTTACCAGCGCGCAATCGTGGATAGTGGAATCGGGTGTAGAGGTTGCTCAATCCGAACACCTAGAGCAGTTACTTGCCTCGAAATACCTCTCGAGCGACGGCGCGGACATACCTGCCGAAATTCTTCTCAATCAAGAGCTCCCTGCCGATAGCGCACTTGAAGAGTTGCTGGCCAAGAAGAAAGGCGCAAATGTTGAGATCCGAGTACCCCAACGCGGGGATAAGCGAGATCTCCTCGATTCTGTTGTAAGAAATTCGCACGATGCGCTATTCCGTCATCTAGCTAAACGCTCACAAGATCTCACCACTCGCAATCAAGCGCTCGCAGAGATTCAACGGGCGTTGGGGATGGAGCAACCGCCGCTGCGGATTGAGTGTTTTGACATTGCGAATATGCAGGGGAGTCAGATTGTCGCTTCAATGGTCGTCTTTGAAGATGGCGTAGCAAAGAAATCGGATTATCGCCGCTTTAGTATTCAAAGCGATACAGGCAAGCCAAATGATGTTGCCTCGATGCGCCAAGCTCTCTCTCGCAGGCTAGCTCGCCTCGACGAGGAAGTTATTGATGAAGAAGAAGTTGATCGCTCTAAAGTTAAGTTTGCCTATCCACCCCAATTGATTATCGTCGACGGCGGTAAACCTCAAGTGAATGCAGCAGCCGAAGTTCTAGAGGGTCGGGATATCTTCCTCTGTGGCCTGGCAAAGCGTTTCGAGGAGATCTGGTTGCCATACGCTAAAGAACCCATTGTTTTACCGCGAAATAG
This sequence comes from uncultured Bifidobacterium sp., assembly GCA_964561165.1. Taxonomy (GTDB): domain Bacteria; phylum Actinomycetota; class Actinomycetes; order Nanopelagicales; family Nanopelagicaceae; genus IMCC26077. The sequence continues at coordinate 10,260 of CAZLOJ010000028.1, forward strand.
CGAGGCGCTTTACCTTTTTCAACGCATACGAGACGAAGCGCACAGGTTTGCTAACACTTATCATCGTAGTAAGCGATCAAAAGAGGGGCTGGCATCTCTCCTGGAAGATATCAATGGTCTTGGTGCCATTCGACGGAAAACTCTTATTGATCACTTTGGCTCTGTTGCAAAGATTCGTGGCGCCCGACCTGAGGAGATTGCCGCGTTACCAGGGATGGGGCGGAAGATTGCCGAACACATACTGTCATCGCTAAGGGAGAATTCGGGCACGCTTACGGGGGTAGATACCGAAACTGGCGAGGTTCTTGACAGCAGTGAAAGGCTAGAGTCGAGTTGATTGAGGCAAGAGGGGTTGTGAAGCCGTGGATGTTGTGATTGTGACTGGCATGAGCGGGGCCGGACGCTCCACCGCTGCTCATGTCCTTGAAGATCACCACTGGTATGTCGTGGATAACTTGCCTGCCTCCATGCTCTTTCCGCTCGTTGATGAGTTAAGAAGTGAACGAGAAAAAGTGGCAGTTGTGATTGATGTTCGTAGTAAAGAATTTTCCACGGAACTCACAACTGGTGTTGCTGCCTTGAGAGCTAACGGAGACGATGTTCGAATTCTCTTCTTAGATTCTCATGATGAAGTTCTGGTCCGTCGCTATGAAGGAACGCGCCGACCGCATCCCCTTCAAGGGGATGATCGAATTGTCGATGGAATTGCGCGAGAACGAGATCTCCTACGAAACCTCCGCGCTGATGCTGAGATAGTCATAGATTCCTCAGCTCTTAACGTCCATCAATTGGCGCTGAAGATCGATCAGACATTCTCCAGCGAAAACGAACGGGCGCTGCACTTGTCGCTGCTCTCCTTCGGTTATAAATATGGCATTCCTTATGATGCAGATTTCATTCTGGATTGCAGGTTCATACCTAATCCGCACTGGATTCCGGCATTGCAACCGATGAGTGGAAGAGAAAAGCCCGTCTCTGATGCCGTGCTCTCTCATCCAGCAACTGAGGAGTTCATCTCCGGTTTCATCTCACTTTTCAATTCTGTCAGCGCTGGCTTCTTGCGCGAAGGTAAGCGGTATATCACCGTTGCATTTGGCTGCACAGGTGGCAGACATAGAAGTGTCGCAGTCGCACACGAAGTTGCTGAACGATGTAAAGCGATGGGGCTCGATGTTCATCTACAACATCGGGATGTTGATCGATGAGTAGCGCTCATCAAATTCCCGTCGTTGCCATGGGAGGTGGCCATGGGTTAGCTGCCACACTTACCGCGCTTCGTGAAATAACAACTGACATCACCGCTCTTGTGACTGTTGCTGATAATGGGGGTTCAAGTGGCAGACTTCGCGAAGAGTTTGGCGTCATGCCTCCTGGAGATCTTCGAATGGCGCTCACGGCGCTCTGCTCAGATGACGAGTGGGGTAGAGGGTGGGCAAAGGTGTTGCAACATCGTTTCTCGAGTGATGGCGAACTCAACGGACATAATGTTGGCAATCTCTTGCTGACTGCGCTCTGGGAAATCTATGACGATCCAGTAGATGGATTAAGACGTGTAGGTCAATTGCTTCGAGTCGTTGGCAGAGTCTTGCCAATGTCCTCAATTCCGCTCGAGATTCAAGCGCGGGTACGTTCTCGTAGCGATGGAAGTATTTCTATCGTTCGCGGACAGAGTGAAGTTGCGTTAGCGCGCGGAGTCATTGAAAACGTGGAGTTAATTCCCGAGAACCCGCCAACCCATCCAGAGGCGCTCTCTGCTATCGAGCGAGCCGAGTGGATAACTCTCGGGCCAGGTTCGTGGTTTTCAAGCGTTTTGCCACATGTTCTTCTGCCGCAAACGCGGGCAGCCCTTGCGCGGACCAGCGCCCGGAAAATACTTCTCCTCAACCTAGTTGCGCCCCACCCTGGTGATGAGGCGGCAGACCTGGCCGCTGCTGGTCGCTTGGCTTTCCTCCACGATCATGGCCCTGATGTCCCGATTGATGTGGTCCTTGCCGACCCGAGTATTCTCTCGAAAGAATTAGAAGAGTATGTCGTGTCATTGGGAGCAAAACTTGAGGTACGTGACTTAGCCCACGGCCCAACCAGCGACCAACACGACCCAAAAAAGGTAGTTTCCGCTTTACGGCACATTATGTCGAGCTAGCGGACTCAACGAGAGAAAGAATCGACTATGGCAATGACAGCGACTGTGAAGGATGAGTTAAGTCGCCTTGCCATCTCCAAACCTTGTTGTCGTAAAGCCGAGGTATCTGCGCTACTGAGGTTCGCCGGTGGCTTGCATGTTATGGCTGGCAAAGTCGTCGTTGAAGTTGAATTAGATACGGCACAGACGGCGCGACGATTACTCAAGGAGATTTCCGAGGTATACGGCCACACCAGTGATCTGAGCATTCTGACTCCTGGCGGTTTACGCAAAGGCAGTCGATATGTATTGCGTGTAGCAGAAACCGGAGAAGCGCTGGCTCGTCAGACCGGCTTGATTGACGCTAATGGTCGACCAGTTCGTGGTTTACCGCCACAAATTGTCTCCGCTGCAAAATGCGATGCTGAATCTGCATGGCGTGGCGCATTCTTGGCCCACGGATCACTAACCGAACCAGGTCGTTCGTCGGCGCTTGAAATCACTGCACCAGGGCCGGAAGCTGCGCTAGCGCTTGTCGGTTCGGCGCGACGATTGGGAATTACTGCAAAGGCGCGCGAAGTTCGTGGCGTTGATCGCGTAGTGGTTCGTGATGGTGATGCAATCGGAGCGTTGCTCACCTTGATGGGTGCTACCGACAGTTTTCTTGCCTGGGAAGAGCGTCGGATGCGTCGCGAAGTGCGCGCCACTGCAAATCGTCTGGCAAATTTCGATGATGCGAATCTACGCCGCTCTGCACGCGCTGCTGTGGCTGCATCTGCGCGTGTGCAACGCGCAATCGAGATTCTTGGCGCCGAAATTCCCGATCACCTCTTGGAGGCAGGACGCCTTCGCATCGAGCATGGGCAGGCAAGTCTTGAAGAGTTGGGTTCACTCGCAGTGCCGCCTATGACTAAAGATGCTATCGCTGGTCGGATTCGAAGACTGCTTGCGATGGCTGATAAGCGTGCGGCTGAAATGGGAATACCAGATACCGAGTCTGGCATCAGCCCGGATTTATTGACCTGAATTAGCGTCTAAGACTGAGATAAGAAGAAACGAACAGAACAGAACAG
>CAZLOJ010000028.1:13554-15593 GCA_964561165.1 uncultured Bifidobacterium sp.
TGGAAAAGCAATCAAAGTTGGCGTCAACGGATTCGGTCGCATTGGCCGCAACTTCTTCCGGGCGATTCTTGCCTCTGAAAGTGCTCGAGCAAATGTGGAGATCGTTGCTATCAATGACCTCACTGACACAGCCACTCTTGCGCACCTATTGAAATATGACTCAATCCTCGGACCAATTGGAAAATCAGTCTCACACACCGAAAATTCCATCACGGTGGATGGGAAGACGATAACCGTCTTTGCCGAACGCGACCCAGCAGCTTTGCCCTGGAGCTCAGTCGGAGCAGAGATTGTCATCGAGTCAACAGGGATTTTCACCAAGGGCGAGCAAGCGAAAAAGCATCTCACTGGTGGAGCGAAGAAAGTTATTATCAGTGCGCCGGCAACTGACGAAGATGTCACGATAGTGATGGGCGTCAATCACAATAAATATGACCCAGCGAAGCACACAATAATCTCCAATGCTTCGTGCACGACTAATTGCTTGGCGCCGATGGCCAAAGTACTGCACGACACCTTTGGGATCGAGCGGGGCATGATGACAACTATCCATGCCTACACAAATGACCAAGTGATTCTTGACTTCCCTCATAAAGATCTCCGTCGCGCACGAGCTGCAGCAACGTCAATCATTCCAAGCAGCACAGGAGCTGCTAAAGCAATCAGTCTTGTCCTGCCGGAGCTCAAAGGTAAGCTCGACGGGTATGCGATGCGAGTGCCAGTACCAGTGGGTTCGGTAACTGACCTAAGCGTCGAACTCTCGCGCGAGGTTTCAGCGGATGAAATAAACGCTGCACTCAAGGCAGCTGCAGAGGGCCCACTAAAGGGAATTCTCGAATACACCGAAGACCCGATTGTTTCTGCGGATATCGTGACGAACCCACACTCGTGCATCGTTGATAGTCAACTCACAAAGGTCATAGGTACGAGCGCAAAAGTGGTTGGCTGGTACGACAATGAATGGGGATATTCCAATCGATTGGTAGATCTCGTTACTTTTGTCGGACGTTCGCTGTAAAGATTCCGTTACCAAACTATGCAGACTCTTGAGTCGATTGATTTCACCAACAAGCGGGTAATTCTGCGATGTGATCTGAACGTGCCGATTGCGAATGGACAGATTACTGATCCCGGGAGAATTGTCGCCTCACTTCCCACCATCGAATTAATTCGGAAGAAAGCAGCATCAATCGTCATCTTGGCACACTTAGGTAGGCCCAAGAGCGGTTTCACGGCGGAGCTCTCCCTTACTCCAGTAGCGAATCGACTCGGCGAATTACTTGGAGATGTCGTCTCGTGTGCAGCAGATATCGCAGAGGCAAAGAAACTGGCAGCAGCCCGTCCTGGAACTGTGGTCCTACTGGAGAACATTCGCTTTTACCCTGCTGAAACTAGTAAAGATGAGAACGAGCGGAGGACTTTTGCACGAGAGTTGGCAACTCTTGGCGAGGTGTATGTCGGCGATGGGTTTGGGGCGGTGCACAGAAAACACGCCTCGGTCTACGACCTTCCGCAACTTATGCCGCATTGCGTGGGCCGACTGATTTATGAAGAGATGCGAATTCTCAACACGCTTGCAACCGATCCCGATCGCCCATACGGAGTAATTCTTGGTGGCGCGAAAGTCTCCGACAAAATCGGGGTAATCAGCAATCTCCTCGATCGAGTAGATATCTTGGCAATTGGCGGAGGAATGGTCTTCACCTTCCTTGCTGCACAGGGGCGCGAGATCGGCAACTCGTTGGTGGATCGTGAGCAGCTCCCACAAGTCAAAGAGTTAATAGAGAGAGCGCAGCAACGTGGCGTGAAGCTGCTTCTTCCAGAAGATGTAGTAGTTGCACCACAATTTGCTGCAGATTCTCCCGCAACCGTGGTGTCGGCAGAGCAGATCCCAGCCGATCAGATTGGCCTTGATATCGGCCCAAAGAGCGCCGCTCGTTATGCTAAAGAGCTAGAAGATTGTCGAACAGTCTTCTGGAATGGACCGATGGGGGTATTCGAGTTCCCAGCTTTTGCCAATGGCACTCGAGTGATTGCTC
>CAZLOJ010000029.1:0-14770 GCA_964561165.1 uncultured Bifidobacterium sp.
TAGGTCCTGAAGAATCTGAGAGCCAGATAGATCAAGAAGAGAGCCAAAAAGGTTCCGATCGCGATGCGGAAATTCTTCGCGAAAAACCTCCGCATCACTAAATGTGTAGTGAACTCTCGAGCTGAAATCGCATAGGTAATCAAGGCACCAATTGATTGCAAGATTAAATGTCGATCAGCAGTAGTGGTGATTCGAAGAAATGCTCGTTCAATATTTTTTGTCGGCATTGCGCCAGGCTCCCATAATGTGGGAGTACCGAAGCAGAGCTAATCCTTAGCTGTGGAAGAGGGCGCACTGCTATCAGATCCGCCGCTTGAGCCACCTTTACGTGAGTCGGTTCGATAGAAGCCAGACCCTTTGAAGTGGACGCCAACGGGGGCAAATACTTTCCGCGCAGCGGCAGCGCATGTCGGGCATGGTTGATCCGAGGAATCAGTGAAGGAACGGCTCGCTTCGAAATCTAATTCGCAGCTATCGCAGTAGTACTGATAGGTCGGCACGTGGCGCCCCTTCCGTTAAATCATCGAGAATCTCTCACGAACTGCAACCCACGTAGTTTAGAACCGTGGGACGATAGGGTCTAATCGAAGAAGAACTGGGGGAGGTCTACCCATGAGGCGAGTGCAAACCATGAAAATTTCGCGCGTTAGCCTGGCGATATTTCTCGTGGCGTTTGGCGCACTTACCTCTAGCCCTGCTCAAGCGCTGGAGTTGATTAGCGCTGACCCCGCTGCAAACTCGACTATCAAAAGCGCACCAGGTGCGATTACCTTGACGCTCTCTAGTGAAATCATTGAGACAGGCAGTTCGATGAGCGTTCGAGCTCCAAGTGGAAGCGCTGTCGATGATGGCTCACTCTTAATTGATGGTGTGCAAGCCCTGATAGGACTTGCAAAGTTAACTGAAAGTGGTCGTTACACCGTTGATTATCAATTTATGAGCACCGATGGCGAACTTCTTGCAGGGTCGTACACCTTTACGTTTGATGCACCAGCTGTGGTAACAACTCCCACTACTAGTCCGTCGCAATCGCCAATCCCAGACGAGAGCGAAGAGAGTCAGGCAGAAGTAACTGGCAAAAGTTCGCTTGCCACTGACATCTTCATGATTTCTCTTCTCATCATCTCCTTTTTAGTTTTGATCTTCATCGCACGATCTCTACGGAATACAAAACCAAAAAGACGTAAGAAGAAATGATTTCACTCTTTAAGTTTCTCTCACTTGCAAGCGCCTTTTCTCTCGTCGGAATCTTTCTTGCCCTGGCTTTTCTGTTAGATGAAATTGAAGGCTATTTCCAAGATTCGGGGATCAAGTTAAAGCGATTACTGCCACCGATTGCAGCTCTTTGGTCGCTCTCATCCATCGGTACCTTCTTAGCGGACCTCGCAGAGATTGTTGATCGACCAATTCTGGAAGTCTTCGATGGCAATCTCATCAGATCTTTCGCGTTACAAGTTGTGTTAGGAAAAGTTCTTCTCATCAACATCATCGCAGCGCTCATAGTGCTGTTTTTCGTTCCGTTCATCAAACGCACAGGTGGTGCCGTTGCGCTGTTACTGATTACCTTGATTGGCTTGCTGGCACCGTATCTTGAGAATCACAACGCTTCTGCCGGTCACCACATGCTTGCGGTAGGACTAGTTGTCGTGCACGTACTTGCATTGTCGTTCTGGGTTGGCGGTCTCATAGCGCTGACGCTGATGAGCGCAAGCAGTCGAAAGCTCGCCCACAAGCGTTTTCACCACATTGCGCTCTGGTCGCTTGCCACGGTCGCCCTTACTGGCATTGTCAATGGTTGGGTTCGACTTGGATCGTTAAGTCAGATTGGGAGCAACTACGGATTGCTACTTCTGGGAAAATCTCTTTTACTAGGGCTGATATTTATTGTTGCCTTCAAGGGTTACAAGAGAAATCTAGAGAGCGTTACTGAGCAATCGCTCGTTCGCCAACTCACAATAGAAGCTCTTCTCTTCGGGCTAACGATGGCTATGGCGATAATTCTCGGGAGGACAGCGCCACCAGAAATGAGCAACAGCGCTGCGATTGATCCAATTTTGGGTTCAGTAATGCCGCAGCCGCCCACACTCTCGAGAGTTCTACTGGGCTACGAGCCGAATGGGCTCTTCTTAGCGCTTCTAGTTATCCTCGTGGCGCTCTATATAAAGGGTGTAGTTGTTCTCACTCGCCGTGGCGATAAATGGCCAATCAACCGCACAATCTTCTTTGCGCTGGGAATTAGCGTTGCAGATTTTGCCGTGAATGGGGGCTTGGGCGTCTATTCCCATGTTGCTTTCTCATTCCACATGGTTGCACACATGGCGCTTGCAACTTTAGCGCCAATCGGAATCGTCTTGGGTGCGCCGATTACGCTCGCGCTGCGCACGCTCCCTATCGGGCGAACTTCTCAAGAGAGAGGTGTGCGTGGCTTCGCCCTCGCCTTACTTCATTCTCGTTATTCCCAGTTCTTGACTAATCCGATTGTTGCCATGTTGATTTTTGATGTATCGATGTTCGCGCTGTATTTCACAGACCTGTTCCAATGGTTGATGAGTTACCACTTTGGACATTTCTTTATGGAGATGCATTTCTTAATCGCAGGATTTCTATTCTTTGCCGCGCTCATTGGTATCGATCCGGTTCCCAACAAATTCCCATTTATCGCACGAATAGTTGTGATACTCGCTGCCATGAGCATCCACGCGTTTTTCTCCATTTCGCTAATGTCATCGAGCGTTCTTGTCGATGGCGGATACTTCGCTGGACTTGATCGACCATGGTGGCCAGATTTATTGGCTGATCAGAAGACTGGAGCAGCTTTTGGTTGGGCGTTTGGAGAGGTCCCGATTCTGTTAGCCCTTGCGGCAACCTTCGTGCAATGGGTGCGCTCGGATTCTCATGAAGCAGCGCGTCTGGAACGTAGTTCCGAGCGGGCGCGAGCAGCAGGAGTTCCCGATGAGGTCGATCGCTACAACAACTATCTCAAATCACTAGACCAGCGAGACCAGCGAGACCAGCGCTAGCAAACTCAGCCAACTTCTGCCTTAATTGGGGGATGGAACCGCTCTTCTTATTACCACCTGAGTATCAAGCGCTCCGCGAATCTGTGCGCGCGCTCGCCGAATCAAAAATCGCGCCTGCAGCGCGAGAGGTGGATGAGCAAGCCCGTTTTCCGCAAGAGGCCGCGCTTGCCTTACAAAATGCAGGACTGGCAGCAGCGCACGTTCCTGAGGAATTCGGTGGCGAAGGAGCAGATGCCCTTGGCGTAGTGATCATCATCGAAGAGGTTGCTCGAGTATGCGGTTCTTCTTCGTTGATTCCTGCCGTCAATAAATTGGGCTCCCTGCCACTAATACTTGCCGGCACCGCTGAGCAGAAGCAGCGCTGGCTCACGCCGCTTGCTCAAGGAAAAGGTTTCTCATATTGCCTCTCTGAATCGGAAGCTGGTTCAGATGCCGCGGCAATGCGCACTAAAGCAGTCAAAAAAGATGGCGGCTGGGTTCTCAGTGGCAGCAAGAAGTGGATTTCTAACGCTGGTGAATCTGAGTTCTATACCGTGCTCGCGAGCACAGATAGCTCTAAGGGTTCGAAGGGAATTTCAGCATTCGTCGTCGAAAAAAGTGATTCTGGGGTTTCATTTGGGGCGCACGAGAAGAAGATGGGTTTTCGAGGTTCACCAACTCGAGAGGTGTACTTTGATGAAGTACAACTGAGCGCGGATCGAATGCTGGGTGCTGAAGGAACCGGATTCGCACTTGCGATGAAGACACTTGATCACACCCGAATCACAATTGCAGCTCAAGCGCTTGGGATTGCGCAAGGAGCTTTCGAAGTGGCAATGAACTATTCCCATCAACGAAAGCAATTTGGAAAAGAAATCTTTGATTTTCAGGCGATTCAGTTCATGCTCGCGGATATGGCGATGAAAATCGAAGCAGCGCGACAATTAACCTACGCCGCTGCAGTAAAGAGTGAGAACTCTGAGGCAGACTTGACCTTTTTCTCAGCCGCAAGCAAGTGCTATGCAACAGACGTCGCGATGGAAGTTACGACTAATGCGGTGCAAGTTCTCGGAGGGTATGGATATGTTTCTGATTATCCAGTCGAGCGAATGATGCGTGATGCAAAGCTCACTCAGATTTATGAAGGCACCAATCAGGTGCAACGAATTGTTATGGCGCGCAACCTTCCGCAGTAAATCCGCTCTATATAAATCGAGTGATTCCCCGCTCAGTCGCGACCGCATCGACTCGCACATCGTGCGCCTCTTCAGGTAGATCGTCCTGTGTGAAACAGATGCTATCTATCAGGGCAACCTTCCACCCCGGAAGTTGCGGCAGCGCTCGGTCGAACGATCCACCACCTTGGCCAAGGCGCACCCCTCGTGTATCAACCGCAAGCGCTGGCACAATCACCATGTCTATTGCGGCGAGCTCAGATGCGCTCACTTCAGCACCATCATGGAGCCATGTGAGTGATTTATCAGGATTCATCCGGGGAAGGAGAAGCTGTTTACCGAGTGCACGTAATGCATCATGGAGCGCGAACGTATCGGGTTCATCTCCGTATGACTGAAAAGATGCAATCATCTGCGCAGTTGCGAGTTCTGGTGCTCGAAGGAGGAGCTGACCTGGGGCAGTTCGATCGAGAGACTGTACTTTCATCCGAAGTTCACGAAAGCGCCCACGCGCCTCTTTCTTACTCTCCATGCGAGCAGCGTAAGGTGTAACCACTATGAAGAAGCAAGCCGGAATCAAACACGCGGTCATTCCGGCCGCCGGACTTGGCACTCGGTTTCTCCCTGCGACTAAAGCCATCCCGAAAGAGATGCTCCCGGTTGTCGATAAACCTGCCATTCAGTATGTAGTTGAAGAGGCCTACTCAGCAGGCTTTACCGACGTACTGTTGATTACCGGGCATAACAAGGGAGCTCTTGTCGATCATTTCGCACAAGCTCCAGAATTGGAACAGACTCTGCATGCACGAGGTGATGCAGAGCGATTGTCGGCCTTGAGACATCTCAATATGCTTCCGCCGCTCCACACAGTTCGACAAGAGAGCGCACGTGGATTAGGTGATGCGGTGTTAAGCGCGGCTGAGCACGTTGGTGATTCACCATTTGCGGTACTGCTTGGTGATGATCTGATCGAACCCAGTGATCTGCTGTGGCAGAAGATGCTTGATGTGCATGCACGTCATGGTGGCTCAGTTCTCGCGTTGATGGAGGTGCCAGATGACGATGTATCAAAGTACGGAATTGCAGCAATCACTGGAGCGGATCCTGCCCAGGTAATTGATCTCGTAGAGAAACCCTCAAAAGCAGAGGCCCCGAGCAACTACGCGATTATTGGTCGATACATTTTATCTCCAGCCATCTTTTCGATTCTTCGCCATACCGCCGCAGGTAAAGGTGGCGAAGTGCAACTTACCGATGCAATCGCTACGCTCGCCAGCGATGAAAACATTGGCGGTCCTGTTCATGCGGTGGTCGTTGACGTTCGTCGCTTTGATACCGGGGATCGATTGAGCTATCTCAAGACAGTTGTCGAGTTTGCGACGCGTCGAGATGACCTCGGTCCCGATTTTGCGAAATGGCTGAAAGGGTACGTGCGAGGGCTCGATGATTAGCGTCGATAAATATTTGGAAGAAGTGCTCTCGATTGCGCACCCGTTAGCCCCACTTGATATGCCGTTATTGGATGCACATAATGCGACGTTATCCAGCGATGTCTACGCAGGAGATCGATTAGTGCTTCGTGCAGGACGCAGGATTCGCTCCACTCATATCGGGCTTGCCGCTTCAATCGGATTGGATCATCTACCCACTCGCCCGCACCCACGAGTAGTTGTAATTTCTGCTGGCGAAGATCTCACCGAACCAGGTCACACGATTGATGAGCGCCACTCGTACGAAGCGAACTCTTGGTTGTTAACGACTGCTGTTCGTGAAGCCGAAGCCATTGGATATCGCGTCCACACGATTCCGGATACGACAGAAGAGCTCAGAGACCTTATCGAGGATCAATTAGTTCGGGCAGATTTAGTAGTTATTTCAAGCGGTCCACGCTCAGTTGAGATGATGCGGGAATCGTTGAATGTGTTGGGTGAGATGCATGAGCGAGAGGTAGCTATGGCGCCAACTGGGCACCACAGTTACGGGTTGATCGGCCCAGATCGCACTCCAGTGATTACATTGCCCTCAGATTCGAGGGGCGCATACATTGCTTTTGAATTATTTGTGCGTCCGATGATTCGACAGATGTTGGGTCGAAAAAGCCTTACACATCGAACGCTAAGCGCAACGTTAGTAGGAGAGATTTCTGGATCGAAAGAGGTCCAATCCTTTCATGAAGCGATCATTAGCCACGGAAACGAAGTCTTGCGCGCACAGCCGGTGCTTGCGAATGAACGTGGCGAGGCAAACGGTCTCATAGTTGTTGATGAGCAACATGCAGCATTAAGTAGCGGTAGTGAAGTTTCGGTGATTCTCTTTGATAGACAGTCTGAATAATCTGAGGAGCCTGATCACATGGTGCTCTCTGACGGAGTAGTCCACCTTCGCCCCATTAACTATCGTGACGCCAAGTGGTGGAAATCTGTGCACCAAGAGAATCGAGCCTGGTTGAAACCTTGGGAGGTCAGTTACCCGGAGGGCAGCGGTGCGCCGCCAAAGTTTAGGAAGATGGTGCGCACCTTCAAAAAAGATGGCCGATGGGGTCGGTCGGAGAATCTCATCATTATGCATGGCCCGGATCGCGTGGGTTTTATCGCCCTTGGCGGTATCGCCTACGGTCCTTCACGGAGCGCATTCATCGGCTATTGGGTTATTGAGAAGTGTGCCAATCGCGGTTTCGTCACCAGGGCCGTCAATCTCTTGCGTGACCACGCCTTTGATGACCTGCGATTACACCGGATTGAAATCAATATCCGACCTGAGAACCAACCATCGATTCGAGTGGCGATGAAAGCTGGATTCGAATTAGAAGGCAAACGCTCGAAGTATCTGCATATCGATGGTGAGTGGCGCGACCACCTCTGCTTCGTAGCAACACGAGATTAAGCGCGTTCAACATCCCTAATTTCTCAGCGCTACCCTTCTATTCTTAGCTCATCATGAGCTCAGGTTTGATCTACTTCGCCGTTATCGCGCTCTGGGTGGCATATTTTCTACCGCGCTGGCTTCGATCACATGACGAAGTCTCTGAAAGTAAAAGCCTTGAGCGATATCGCAGTGCGATGCATGTTGTATCAATTGGTTCGTCACCCAATACCTATATGACTAGCGCCGAGATTGCAGAGCGCGAGGCAAATGCGCTACGGAAACGACAGATCTCACTTGTGACGCTCACTCTTTTTTTCATTGGAACACTAATCGCGGCTATTGCTAACGCGCTACCTTTCAAATCGATATTGCTCCCACTTTCGCTATTAGTAATTTTTGTTGTTCATGTCAGACGTCAAAAAGTTCAAGAAGATGTGAGACGTCGTCGTCGTGCAGCAACTATGAAGAGCAAGGGATCAAGCTTTAATTTCTCTGAGATAACGTATCGAACTCCTCAAGGCCAAGCCAGCCAATGGATTCCTATTAATCATTCGCGTACGGTGACGGTGATTCCTAACGATTCCTGGCAGCCAAGCGATATGCCGCTACCAACGTATGTGAACGCTCCAAAAGCCCCTGCTAGGCCAGTTGTTGGACGGAACAGTTCCGAGCTCCTTGAAAGCGTTGATGGAGTGGAGATAAAGAGCGCAGAACTGCACGTAGATCAAGTCTTTGACCAAGAAGACGAACGCCGAGCGTCCAACGGTTAATTCCCGCTTAAATCCAGGACTGTAGCCACATCAAACTTCGCCAGTGATCATAAGTAATCGTGATGCCAAGGAATATCGGCGAGTGGTAGATGAAGTTCGCCCCAATAACCGTTATGAAAAAAGCGAGCGCACCCTTTCGCGCCCTACGCGAAAAACGTTCCGGAAGCCTCTCATTTACCTCTTTGATTGCCGCGACAATCGCAAGGATGATCCATGGCTCAAAAGCGATGGAATAGAAGGAAAATGTGGTCCGCTCAGGAAACGCGAGCCAGGGGAGCCAGCCTGCAGCGATTCCCAACAGGATGAGCGAGTGGTTCCGCTTTTTTACCCAGAGGGTGAGGAGTAGGAGCACTGCGAGCGCGCCGCTCCACCAAAGTAGTGGTGTGCCGATAGCAAGAATCTCCTGCGAGCAATCAGTTGATCCACATTTTGGTGATTCGTAATAGAACGATGTCGGGCGAATCTGCAGCAGCCACTGCCAAGCGGATGAGCGATAGTTGTGTCCAGAGTCAAGTCCTTTATGGAAGTTAAGAATCTCAAATTGATAATGGATGAAAGAACGAAATGGTGCCAGGAAACTTCCACCATTATCCGTCGACCAGAACCTACTCCAACCGCGCGGAGAGAGAAACCAGCCAATCCAACTCGCTGTGTAGATAACCAGCGGTACCAGAAATAGTTGCGCTTTTCGAAGCGCAATCAAAGATAAGAAATCCTTTCGATGGAACTGCTTCACCTCTGCTTCGGATTGCTTACTTGCTATCTCTCTGATCTCTCTGGTAACAAAATAGAGAGAAAAGGCGATGATGTAAAAAATTGCGTTCCATTTAGTGCCAAGTGCTAAGCCGAAGAAAACTCCTGCAAGCAAGTATCGTCGATCAATCAAAAACCACACTGCAATCAACAGGAAAGTCGTAAGAGTCATATCAAGGAGCGCTGTTCGAGACATCACCAAGTTCAATCCATCGAAAAACGCGAGCAGCGCAGCAATCAGTCCATAGCCCAAGGCCCCAAAGATGCGTGCGGCAATCTTGGCAATAAGCAGGATGGAGAGCGTGCCGAGCAGGGCAACTGCTACTCGCCAACCAAAAGGGTTATCACCAAATACTTGGATGCCCGCACCAATTACCCATTTGCCGATGGGTGGATGGACGATGAACTCAGGTTTATTCGCACTGACTTCAACCCCAAAGTTAAGAAGGTCGCGGGCGCCATCGACGTAGTAGATCTCATCGAAAATCAATTTAGGGGGAGTGCTCAATCGAAAGAGGCGGAGGAAGAGCGCTGCTGCAACAAGAGACCAAATCGCAACAGTCCGGTTCCCCAGGGCGCGAATCATGTCTACCAGCGTAGAACCTGGGAGGATAAGTGTGTGAATAGCGGTCGACTGATTCTTGCGGGGGCGCCATTGGGCAACCCGGAGGACGCGTCACCGCGGCTTCGTACAGCGCTGACCGAATGTGATGTCATTTTCGCTGAAGACACCCGTCGCTTTCGACACCTCGCTACTGACCTTGGGCTCTCCCTCCAGGCACACGTGCACTCTTTTTTTGCAGGCAATGAACAAGAGCGCGTGGTTGAACTTCGAGAATTGCTTCGCGCCGGTAAATCAGTCCTATTGATTACTGATGGTGGAATGCCTGGCGTGAGTGATCCAGGATATCTCGCGGTAAAAGTCGCTCTCGAGAGTGGCGCCCACATCGAGGTCGTTCCCGGGCCAAGTGCGGTGACAACGGCGCTCGCACTTTCGGGATTGCCGATGGAGCGTTTCCTTTTTGATGGGTTTACCCCACGCAGCGCAAAAGCGCGCGCAGATTATCTGCACTCCATCAAGAATGAAGAGCGCGCCATCGTGCTCTTTGAGGCGCCACATCGCACCAAAGAGTTGGTCGCTGATTTACTCGAGATCATGGGTGGCGAGCGCAAGGTTGCGCTTTGTCGCGAGATGACCAAACGGTATGAAGAGGTGTTTCGCGGCACGTTAGGTGAACTCAATGCATGGGTCAACGAGCGCGAGATTCTTGGCGAGGTAACAGTGGTCATCGAAGGCGCACAACCAAGCGAGGTAGCCGCTCGGACTGCGCAGGAGATCGCAGCGCAGGTGTCGCTTCGGGAATCGACAGGAATGGAGCGGCGCGAGGCGATTGCCGCAGTTGCAGAGGAATTTCGGCTCCGTAAGCGGGAAGTTTTCGATGCCCTTGTCGCCTCTAAGATAGAGCAATGATGTCGCAGAGCAACGGCAAGAGCTTTTATCTCACGACGCCGATTTACTATGTAAATGATGCGCCGCACATCGGCCATGCTTACACGACGGTCGCTGGCGATGTATTAACTAGGTGGCATCGACAACGTGGTGAAGGTGTGTGGTTTCTTACTGGAACAGATGAGCATGGTCAAAAGGTTTTGCGCACAGCAGAAGCAAACGGTAGCGACCCGCAAAGTTGGGCAGATAAGCTCGTTGAGAATTCATGGAAACCAACATGGAAAGCGCTGAATATCGCTAACGATGATTTTATTCGCACAACCGAACCTCGACATATGGAGCGAGTCCAGAGATTCCTGCAAGGCCTTAAAGATAATGGCCACATCTATGAAGGAAAGTACGAAGGCCCATATTGCGTTGGTTGCGAAGAGTTTAAGCTCCCAGGAGATCTACTGCCCGGTGCTACAGAGGATGAAAAACTCTGCCCGATTCACTCCAGACCAGTTGAGCTTGTGAGTGAAACAAATTGGTTCTTCCGATTATCGGCTTTTGTAGAACCACTACTCGAGCATTATCAAAAAAATCCTGATGCATGCGAACCTGCGAGTGCTCGCAATGAAGTCGTATCTTTCCTTGAAGGTGGCGTCTCAGATCTTTCAATCTCGCGATCTTCATTCTCATGGGGAATTCCTGTCCCATGGGATACCAAACAAGTGGTGTATGTGTGGTTTGATGCGCTCCTAAATTACGCAACCGCGGTCGGACTCGGCGATGAAGCGGGCACGCCTGGTGCAAAAGAATTCGTCGAAAAATGGCCGGCTGATGTGCACCTTGTGGGCAAAGATATCCTCCGCTTCCACGCGGTGATTTGGCCTGCAATGTTGATGGCGGCAGGGCTACCAGTGCCGCGAAAAGTATTTGCACATGGTTGGCTTCTTGTTGGCGGCGAGAAGATGAGTAAGAGCAAGCTCACCGGCATCGCCCCTGCTGATATCACCGATTTCTTCGGCGTAGATGCTTTTCGTTATTACTTTCTACGCGCGATTCCCTTTGGTACCGATGGCTCTTTCTCTTGGGAGGATATGGTTGCTCGCTACACAAGTGAGCTCGCAAATGATTTTGGAAATCTTGCGTCACGAGCGATTGCGATGATTGAGAAATACTGTGACGGAAAGATTCCAGCCGTTGCGCAAGAGCCTGCATTGGCAAATGCCGCCGCAGCTGCAGTGGCAGCTGCTGATGAAAAGATTGCAGCGCTCGATTTCCAAGGTGGGATTCTTGCTATTCTCGAATTTTGCAAGAGCGTCAATGGTTATGTAACAGAGAAGGCTCCTTGGGTGCTCGCAAAAGATCCTGCGAACAAGAGCGAACTTGATCGCGTTCTCTATGCAACATGCGAGTCATTACGAATTCTTGCTGTGCTCTTTCATCCAGTAATGCCTGAGACCAGTCAGAAACTATGGCGAGCTCTCGGTGCTGCAACTTTGGGCGAACTATCCGCGCAGCGAATCGATAATGTTGCTAGATGGGGCCAACTGCCGGCAGGTGCGCAGACTTCGCGTGGTGAAGTGTTATTCCCACGCCTACCTGATAACGCAAGCGAGGAGCAGCGCGGGTGAGCGATCGCCACAATCGGGATATTGATCGCATCCCGGCGCCATTGCCAGAGCCCCTTCCATTCCCCACGATTGATTCCCATTGCCATATCGAACTCATTGCAAAATCTGCACCTGATTCTCCAGAGGTGAAAGCAGTCTTGGATGAAGCTGCATCTGTAGGTATCGAACACGTCGTTCAGATTGGATATGACTTAGAACAATCGCGATGGTCGGTGGGCGTTGCCCAAGCATGGGTTGGACGAGCTCTTGCTGCTGTTGCGCTCCATCCAAACGAGGCGCCCGTAGTGGAAAATCTTGATGAACAACTCCGTGAGATCGAAACGTTGGCAGCACATTCGCGCGTGCGCGGCATTGGTGAGACTGGGCTGGATTATTTTCGTACACCTGAAGAGCTACGTGCGAAGCAGGAGCACTCTTTCCGAGCGCACATCGCAATTGCCAAGCGAACTAATAAAGCGCTCATCATCCATGACCGCGATGCGCATGAAGATATCCTCCGAGTACTAAAAGAAGAGGGCGCCCCCGAGAAAGTCATCTTTCATTGTTATTCAGGAGATGCGCAGATGGCGAACGAGTGCATACGTTCGGGATACTTCCTCTCCTTTTCGGGAACTGTTACGTTCAAGAATGCTCCAGCGTTACGCGAAGCGCTAGCCATCACACCGCTGACAAATCTTCTTGTGGAGACGGATGCGCCATTCCTTGCGCCAGCCCCTTATCGAGGAGCGCTCAATTCTCCGGCTCAGATTGCGCGCACGATTCGATTTATGGCTGAGGTGCTCAATCGCCCGGTTGAAGAGCTATGTCATGCAACGCGCGAGAATGCCCTGGCGCTATTTGGAGATTTCTCTTGACCAGTGCTTCTGACCAGCCTCTCTCACCAACGCTGGGCGCGGGAGAAATCAGAGAGCTTGCCCAACGATTAGAGCTCCGACCATCCAAATCTTTAGGCCAGAACTTTGTGATCGATGGCAATACTTGTCGGAAGATTGTGCGATTAGCGCAGGTGCAAAGCTCTGATGTGGTTTTGGAAATTGGCCCTGGGCTTGGATCGTTAACACTTGCAATACTCGCTGAAGCTAAAACATTAGTAGCTATCGAAATTGATCGCAGATTAGCGAAGCAACTTCCAGAAACAGTTTTACAACATCTCCCGAAGAAGATCTCTGATTTACAGGTAATTAATGATGATGCGCTAAACATCACAAACCTAGCCCCTGCACTGGCGCCAACAATCCTCGTGGCAAACCTTCCTTATAATGTTTCAGTTCCAGTGCTCTTACATCTGCTGGAGTATTTCCCCTCGATCGCGCGGGGGATAGTTATGGTCCAGGCAGAGGTAGCTGAGCGACTAGCAGCAAAACCTGGGTCAAAGGTCTACGGAGTTCCCAGCGTGAAATTACGGTGGTGGGCCGATGCCTCGGTGGCGAGCTCAATCTCGCGCGAGGTCTTTTGGCCCGTTCCGCGAGTTGATTCGCTCTTACTCTCCTTTGCTCGCAGGAGCCATCCAGCAGCTAACGATGAAGCGCTGCGTAAACGTACCTTCGAATTGATAGACACTGCATTTGCACAACGACGGAAGATGCTCCGCTCTGCATTAGCCACTTTCCTAGGGTCGAGCGAAAAAGCATCTGCGCGATTGATGGAGTTAGGAATAGACCCAACTGCCCGAGCAGAAAATCTGACACTTGATGACTTCATCGTTATTGCGCGAGGCATTTCCAGCTAAATGTCATTAGGGTAGAACCATGACAGTTGTGAAAGCCCCTGCAAAAATCAATTTGCAGTTATCAGTCGGTGCCAAGGGTGATGATGGCTATCACGACCTTGCAACTGTTTTCCAAGCAGTCTCGCTTTATGATGAGATAAGTGTTCGTCCGGGCGAAAGTGGCTCAGGCATCACCCTTCGATTCACCGGTGACAACCCCCACATCGCGAACCTGCCAACGAACAACAAAAACCTTGCATACAAAGCAGCGCAATTATTTGCACAACGGAAGAAAGTTTCACTCGATTTAATCATCGAGATCAAAAAACAGATTCCGATAGCTGGCGGCATGGCAGGTGGTAGCGCCAATGCGGCAGGAGTTTTGGTCGCGCTGGACTCGTTATACGAAACAAAAATGAGCAAGGATGATCTGATTGCACTAGCTCGACAATTAGGTAGCGATGTTCCCTTCTCATTAACGGGCGGCACTGCGGTTGGAACTGGTCGTGGCGATCGACTCACTCCAGCGTTAGCTCGTGGAACTTTCCATTGGGTTTTGGCGTACTCATCTCAAGGCCTTTCTACTCCCGCGGTCTATGAAGAGTGCGATCGCCTCCGACAAGGTTTTGCACAACGTCAACCGCGGGTTAGTGAAGAGTTGATGCATGCATTGAGCAGCGGCGATCCCATTGCCCTTGGCAAATCTCTGGTTAACGATCTGCAGCCAGCTGCCTGTTCCTTGAAGCCCGCACTGAAATTAGCCCTCTCCGCTGGAATGGAATCAGGGGCGATTGGCGCTCTAGTCTCTGGCTCTGGTCCGACCGTAGCTTTCCTTGCAAAGAGCGAAGAGGCATCTATCGACCTAGCAGTCGCGCTCTCATCGACTGGTGCGGTTTCACAATTGGGTCGAGCGCATAGTCCAGTGGGTGGCCCTCGAGTAATTGAGAACTAATTACTCGCCGCTCTCGCTCTCAAATTGCGTCAACATTCGACTGAGATAAAGGGCCAATTCGTTTCGCTCAGCGCTCTTTAGCGATTGTAATAATTCCTTCTCGCGATTAAGTAGATCAACGAGCGCTGCATCAACTACCGAAATACCTTTGCTCGTGATTCGCACCAGCGTGCCACGTCCGTCAGATGGATCAGGATGGCGCGCGAGTAATCCATCGCTCTCCAATCGATCAAGGCGATTGGTAATCGTGCCACTGGTCACGAGGTTCTCATGGATCAATTGCCCTGGCGTGAGTTGATACGGTGTGCCAGCCCTTCGCAACGCAGCGAGTACATCAAAACCCCACGTCTCAAGTCCATGCTTGGCGAAGGCTGCACGCCGTGCAATATCCAATTGGCGGGCTAGTCGAGTGACGCGACTTAACACTTCCAGCGGTGCAACATCTAAGTCAGGTCGTTCCCGTCGCCACGCTGCAACTA
>CAZLOJ010000030.1:0-13012 GCA_964561165.1 uncultured Bifidobacterium sp.
CGCCATATGTAGTAAAAAATGATGGACTTGCTGCTGGTAAAGGAGTAGTCGTCACTAGCGATCGCACCGTTGCACTTACCCATGCACTTGCATGTGGGAAAGTAGTGATTGAAGAGTATCTCGATGGTCCGGAGATCTCCCTCTTTGGAATTTCAGATGGCACCACTGTTATTGGTATGGAACCCGCGCAAGATTTCAAACGCGCTCTCGATGGTGATGCAGGCCCGAATACTGGTGGGATGGGCGCATATTCACCACTTCCTTGGGCGCCAGCTGACATCATTTCGCGCACCGAGAAAGAAGTACTCATTCCCACAATCAACGCGATGGCAGAGCGAGGTACGCCATTTATTGGGTTGCTCTATGCAGGGTTAGCAATGACCTCTCGCGGGATTCGCGTTATCGAATTCAACGCTCGCTTTGGTGATCCCGAAACCGAAGTCTTATTGCCACGTTTACAGACGCCGTTAGCGCAATTATTACTCGCAGCAGCTACCGGGAAGCTTGCCGCCCACCCGCCTCTGCGATGGTCAGAGCAGCAAGCAGTGACGATAGTTCTAGCATCGGAGGGGTACCCCGAGAATCCTCAAGTAGGTAGGGAAATTAACGGGATTACTGAGAGTTCAGATGCAATTGTTTTCCATGCTGGCACGGTCTTCGAAGGCGATCAACTTCGTTCAGCAGGTGGCAGAGTTCTTGCTGTCACGGGATTAGGCGATGATTTAACCACCGCTCGAGAGAAAGGCTATCGCGCTCTCTCGCAGATAACCCTTTCGGGTAGCCATTATCGAAAAGATATTGCTCTTGCTGCGTCAATCGCACAGAAGGAGGCCTAAGTGGTCGAGAATAACGCCATGAATATCCCATCAACGCTTGCTACTCGATATGCAAGTCGTGAGATGTGCGCAATTTGGGCTCCTGAAGCGAAGATTGTGCTGGAACGGAAACTCTGGATTGCGGTGCTCAAGGCACAAAAGGAACTTGGCTTAGCAATCGAAGCTAAGGCAATCTCTGATTATGAAAAAGTTATTGAGAAGGTTGATTTATCCTCAATTGATGCGCGCGAAAAAAACCTTCGCCACGATGTAAAAGCCCGCATTGAAGAGTTTAATGCTCTTGCTGGGCATGAACTTATTCACTCCGGCATGACAAGTCGCGATCTCACCGAATCTGTCGAAGCACTTCAGATTAAAACTGCTCTGCTATTGATTCGTGATAAATACGTTGCGCTTTTAGCGGGATTTGCTGATCGTGCAGGGGAGTTTATCGATCAGCCTATTGCCGGCCGATCCCACAATGTTCCAGCTCAAGTCACAACGGTCGGCAAAAGATTTGCGACTTTCGCAGAAGAGGGACTCTTTGCCTTTAATCGCTTAGAAGAGCTCCTTGCGCGACTCCCACTCCGGGGTTTGAAGGGTCCAGTGGGAACTGCTCAAGATGCGCTGGATCTCTTCAATGGAGATACAAATAAATTGGCAGAGCTCGATGGGAAAGTTGCTTCCTATTTAGGGTTCGAGAGCGTTCTAGATTCAGTTGGACAGATTTACCCGCGATCATTTGATTTTGACGTTGTATCAACGCTTCTGCAATTAGCTGCGGCTCCTTCGAATATGGCAACAACTCTTCGCCTAATGGCTGGCGCGGAGCTTGCAACGGAAGGATTCCAAAAGGGGCAGGTGGGATCTTCTGCGATGCCACATAAGATGAATGCGCGCTCGAGCGAGCGAATAAATGGATTTACCGTCCTACTTCGTGGCTATTGCGTTGCAGTATCTGAACTTGCTGGCTCACAGTGGAATGAAGGAGATGTCGCGTGCAGCGTAGTACGACGCGTTGCGCTCCCCGATTCCTTCTATGCAATCGACGGATTGCTTGAAACAGCGCTAACAGTTCTTGCGGAACTTGGAATTTTTGAGAGCGCAATTACTGCAGAACTAGATCGCAATCTTCCGTTTTTGGCGACAACAAAGATTCTCATGGCAGCAGTTAAGAAAGGTATCGGACGCGAGAGCGCACACGAGGTTATAAAAGAGCATTCGCTAGCCACGGTTGCAAACATCCGAAGTGGTGGCGAGAATGATTTACTTGCTCGGATCGCTGGTGATGCCCGGATTCCACTTGATTTAGCTGAGTTGAATGCGCTCATCGAATCACCACTTGATTTCACCGGAATCGCGCGTAACCAGACGCTCCAGGTCATCGCAAAAGTTGCGGAAGTTACCGCGCGCTATCCGAAAGCTTCGAGTTATCAGCCTGGTGCAATTCGGTGATTGGTTGGCGCCCACTAAAAAGTGGCAAAGTACGTGATTTATTTATCAATGACCAGAATGAGATTCTGCTCGTTGCCTCCGACCGAATCAGCGCATACGACTGGATTATGCCTACGCCAATCCCTGAAAAAGGCAAACTCTTAACGCAACTTTCATTATTTTGGTTCGACAAACTCTCGAGCGTTGTCGCCAATCATGTGATTTCCACCGATGTTCCTACAGAAGTTGCAGGGCGCGCGATTATTTGTAAGTCACTCGAGATTTTTCCTGTTGAGTGTGTTGCGCGAGGTTACCTCACAGGGTCGGGATGGAGTGAGTACAAAAGTTCGCAGAGCGTGTGCGGAATCTCCCTCGCGGCTGGATTATTAGATGGCTCTGAATTGCCAGAAGCGATATTCACACCTGCAACTAAAGCTGAAGTAGGTCGCCACGATGAGAACATTTCGTTTACGGAAACGGAATCAGTGATCGGGAGCGATCATGCTCGTGAGCTGCGTCGACTGACTCTTGAGCTGTACACGTCAGCACGAGAATATGCGCAGACTCGAGGCATCATCATCGCCGATACCAAATTTGAATTCGGCCTCGATAACGCAGGGAAAATCACGCTTGCTGACGAAGCGCTCACGCCAGATTCTTCAAGATTTTGGCCCGCCGAAAGCTGGCGCCCAGGGCAGGTGCAGCCTTCATACGATAAGCAGTATCTGCGAGATTGGTTGACCAGCATCGGGTGGGATAAGCAAAGCCCGCCGCCGCCGTTACCAGATGAGATCGTGGAGAAGACGAGAGCGCGTTACGGTGAGGCGTACGCCGCATTGACTGGAGAGAAATTTAGATAAGTCAGCGCTACCGGAGCTATAGGATGGTGCTGTGGCGAGAGTAATTGTTGATGTAGTGCTCAAAGATGAAATTTTGGACCCACAAGGTGATGCGATTTCGAGAGCGCTGCCACGGATGGGATTCTCATTCACGCCAACGAGCGTCCGACAAGGGAAGAGCTTCATTCTCTCCCTTGACCATGCGCCTAGTGCAGCTGAAGTGAAAGAAATTGAAAACGCTGCTGCCACGCTCCTCTCCAATCCAGTCATTGAAACTTTTACCATCCGAGTGGAGCATTGATGCGGGTAGGAGTCGTCACCTTCCCAGGAACCCTTGATGATCACGATGCCGCGCGAGCGGTGAAATACGCTGGCGGTGAACCTGTTTCCTTGTGGCACGGTGATACAGACCTAAGAGACGTAGCGGGTGTCATTCTTCCTGGTGGCTTTTCTTACGGAGATTACTTGCGATGCGGTGCAATTGCTCGCTTCTCACCAATTATGAGTTCAATTATCCCTGCAGCTGAGAACGGACTACCAGTTCTCGGAATCTGTAATGGTTTCCAAGTGCTTTGCGAATCTCACCTTCTGCCTGGCGCGCTCACTCGAAATGTAGGTCTGCACTTCTTATGCCGAGACCAAGAGATTGAAATCGTGAACACTCAGAGCACATGGAGCAGTGATTTCACATCAGGCCAACGAATTACTATTCCCTTGAAAAATGGTGAAGGTTCGTATCAGTGTGACGATAGAACTTTGCAAGAACTTGAAGAGAACAATCAAGTGATTGCCCGGTATGTTGGTGTTAATCCCAACGGTTCACGTAATGCAATTGCTGGTATCACCAATAAACAGGGGAATGTCGTGGGAATCATGCCGCATCCGGAGCATGCAATAGACGCCCTTACTGGTCCAAGCGCAGATGGATTGGCTTTCTTTACTTCCATGGTCAAAGCGCGGGTGTAAAAATGGCGTTAGACACCGTAGGTATTGCAAAAAATTCACCTGATACCCAACAGCCATGGCGAGAACTTGGATTGAAAGAGGATGAGTACCAACGCATTCGAGAAATCCTCAATCGGCGGCCAACCTCCAGCGAGTTAGCGATGTATTCGGTGATGTGGAGCGAGCACTGCTCATATAAATCATCCAAAGTTCACCTACGCCAATTTGGTGAGAAAGCACCGAAATCTGATGCGTTATTAGTAGGTATCGGGGAGAACGCTGGCGTGGTCGATGTAGGTCAAGGGTATGCGGTGACGTTCAAAGTCGAATCTCATAACCATCCTTCATTTATCGAACCGTATCAAGGTGCAGCGACGGGTGTAGGTGGCATCGTGCGAGATATCTTGACGATGGGCGCGCGACCAGTCGCCATTTTAGATCCGCTCCGTTTTGGTCCTGCGGATGCACCAGATACTAAACGCGTTTTGCCAGGTGTGATTGCAGGTATCGGTGGATATGGCAATTGCATCGGAGTTCCCACGGTTGGTGGCGAAGTTATCTTTGATAAATCATATTTAGGCAATCCTTTAGTCAACGCGCTCTGCGTTGGCGTAATGAAACATGAAGATATAAAGCTGGCAAAAGCTTCTGGCCCCGGCAACCTGGTTGTGCTTTTTGGTGCGAAGACAGGTGGCGATGGAATCGGTGGTGTTTCAGTTCTGGCCAGTGAAACTTTTAGTGAGAAAAAACCAACAAAACGTCCAGCTGTGCAAGTGGGAGATCCATTCACCGAAAAAGTACTCATTGAATGTTCGCTCGAGATATTCAAAGAAGATTTAGTGGTGGGAATCCAGGATCTTGGCGGAGCAGGTCTTTCGTGTGCAACGAGCGAACTTGCCTCGGCTGGAACCGGTGGCATGCGCATTGAGCTAGATCGAGTGCCCCTACGCGATGCCAACCTATCTCCTGAAGAAATTCTTATGAGTGAATCTCAAGAGCGAATGTGTGCAATTGTTCCGCCAACGAAAATTGATAGGTTCCTTGAAATCTGTAAGAAATGGGATGTCGTCGCAACCGTCATTGGCGAAGTTACTTCAGGAGAGCATTTAGAAATCACCTGGCATGGTGAGTTGATCGTTGATGTTCCTCCGCGCACTGTGGCGCACGATGGGCCGGTGTATAACCGACCCTATAAAAGACCGGAAAATCAGGGGGATCTGTGCGCTGATGCAGCGGAGAATCTTCCTCGCCCTTCCGGTGAAGCTGAGCTAGCTGAAACGATTCTAAAGATTATCTCTTCGCCGAATATGGCAGACAAAACATGGATTACTGAGCAATATGACAAGTACGTTCAAGGAAATACGGTCGTAGCCGGGCCGAGTGACGCGGCTGTGATTCGCATCGATGAAGAGAGCTTTTTGGGAGTTGCTGTCGCCACTGATTGCAATGGCAGATTCTGCAAACTCGATCCCTACCAAGGAACTCAACTTGCACTTGCCGAGGCATTTCGCAATGTCGCTGTTACTGGCGCCAAGCCCCTAGCTATAACAAATTGTCTGAACTTTGGCTCGCCGGAAGATCCAGGGGTTATGTGGCAATTTGCCGAGAGCGTGCGCGCACTTGCCGATGGCGCGCTTGAGATGGGCTTACCCGTAACAGGTGGGAACGTCTCGTTCTATAACCAAACGGGTAATGTCGCAATTGTGCCAACGCCAGTGGTTGGAATCTTGGGCGTGATTGATGATGTGCGCAAAGCAATTTCTTATAAATTCACGGGTGCGAAAGAACTAATCCTCCTCGGTGAAACGTTAGAAGAGTTATCAGGTGGGGAATGGGCTGATGGCTTCGGTCATCTCGGAGGTATTCCACCGCGCGTCAATCTGCAGAAAGAGATGGTACTTGCAGACTTCATGCATGCGCAGCGCGACTATATTGCTGCAGCTCACGATCTCTCCGATGGTGGCTTAGCTGTCGCGCTCATTGAGATGCTTTTGCAATCAAAAACTGGAGCAACAATCTCAATTCATGGAGATCCATTCATGCATCTCTTTAGTGAGAGCTCAGGGCGCATCCTCATCGCGCTCTCTCCTGAAGATTCGAATTACGTAGTTGGCAAAGCAACCGATGCCGGAATAACGACGACCAGATTAGGTAAATCCGGTGGCGAAAACCTCGAGATCTCAGGGGTTTTATCGCTATCTATGCTCCACCTTCGAGAGGCGAATCAGAGGACTATTCCAGCGTTATTTAACGCTTAACTATTCCTTCTAACTCGGCGTACGCGGCATCAATTACATCCGTTACGGTCTTATCGAGAATGAAACTGACTGGTCCACGTTGGCGCATGCTAGTGAAGATGCCTTGCTTTACTAACAGATATTTCTCAACAGCAACGTATGAATCAAGCGTTGTTTGGTAGGAAACCATCTTGGCAATCGGCGCATGAATTTCTGCTGCACGCTTCATATCTCCTGATTCAAGAGCCTTCCATAGCGCGACTAAACCCCATGGAATTTCGGCACCAGGCATAGTTCCTACGATCCCAATCGGATAGGTATCCATGAGATCTGCACCGCCTTGACCTTCAAAAACGCGCGCCCTGGCGCTACTTGCATCTTTTAATTGTTGCAAGCGAGGCGCCACTGGCTTAGCTTCCGGTTTAAATTGCACACGCTCTTCACCATATTTATCGATGAGATCTACGTAAAGCGAAATCTCTAGCGGATGACCAACGTAGTTACTTGCATCTTGAACGATGACAGGAATCGAAACGCTTTCGATGATTGAGATGTAGTACTGAGCAATTTCACTTGAGAGCGGAGCAAAGGCACTTGGTGGCGTTGCCATAACAGCAGCAGCGCCATCTTCTTCTGCCCACTGTGCTAATTGTGTTGCGATCTTTGTGCTTTCAGCGCCAACGCTCGTAACTAATGGAACACGTCCCTTAGTAGATGCGATAACGCTCTGCGCCAATTCTCTGCGCTCATGAGCAGCAAGTCGTAGAACTTCAGAGACCATGGCCAGCACGAAACCGTCAACTTTGGTATCGATCAGCCAATCAATTTCTTTTTTTAACACATCATGATCGATGGAATCGTCAGATGTGAAAGGGGTCGAAATTACAGTAAACACGCCATGAAGTGGTTTAGCCATTTAACTCTTTCGCTCCCTATTGCTTGTCTTGCACGTTAAGACGAGCTTGCCGCTCGCGCATGGTGCTAATGCTAATTTCTTCGCATTCAACTGTATACAGAAGATTTTGCCTGGCCGAATCTACACTTTTATTATCCCTTTGACTAAAGAAAGTACCGTCACGAACGCCCAACCACTGGAGGGATAAATCGTCGATGTTCGGCGGTAGGGGCGGTGAGGAAATCCAAGTCACAGCCTTGATCGGGTTGGAGCACATGTTGTTGGTAGAGCAGCGGCCAGCCCCTCAGGTGTTCACTTGTAAAGCCTTTCCACTGCGCTTTACGTTCGGCCAACTCTTCAGCGCTCACTTTTACATTGATTGTTCGCGCAGCAACATTTATCTCGATTATGTCTCCATTTTCGATCAATGCGAGCGGTCCACCAACGGCAGCTTCTGGCGAAACGTGGAGCAAACAAACACCAAAAGATGTGCCGGACATTCTGGAATCAGTAATTCGAATCATGTCTTTTACCCCAGCCATCGCAAGTTTTTTAGGGATAGGAATCATTCCCCACTCGGGCATACCGGGAACGCCAACTGCACCGCAACCGCGTAGGATCAAAACCGAATCTTTTGTTACGGGGAGATCAGGATCTTCAAGCTTCGTGCGCATCTCCTCATACCCCTCAAAGATGAACGCTGGCCCTGAGTGATCGAATAATTCCGGAGAAGCTGCGGAAACCTTAAGTAGCGTTCCGTTTGGAGCGATGTTCCCTTTGAGTAGTGCAAATGCACCATCTTCGCGCAATGGATTGCCTACCTCACGCATCGCCTGATTTGGAATAATCTCCTTTGCTATCTCTTCTTTCCACGCTTTTCCAGTTGCGCAGAGCGCATCCAACTCCATGTGCTCTTCGATTCTCTTTAGTAATTGAGGTAAACCACCGGCGCTATGAAAATCTTGAATGAGAAATTTTCCAGAAGGTTCTACATCCGCCAGTACAGGAATACCTGTACCGAGAGAATTGATGTCGTCCACGGTGATCTCGCCGCCGATTCGCCCAGAGCAAGCGAAAATGTGGACTAGCGCATTCGTTGAACCGCCAATTGAGTGCAACAAACGGATGACATTTCTAAACGATGCTGGCGTGGAAATCTTTACTGGCGTGAGGTCTTCTCGAACCATTTCAACGATTCGGGCACCTGATTTTCGAGCAGCTTCGCGCCGCTCATCTGTGTTAGCCGGGATAGTGGCGCTCCCTGGCAACATAAATCCGAGCATCTCTGTCATAAGTGCGACAGAACTTGCTGTTCCCATGGTGTTACATGAACCGAGGCCACAACTTAGACATTCTTCAAATTCACGCCACTCTTGATCAGACATGCGACCGGCGCGCCAATCGTCAAGCGCGCGCCAAAGATCGGTTCCGGTGCCAACTTTTTTTCCTTTAAAAAATGGCGCAGGACGCGCGCCCGCTGTAACCATAATCATCGGTAGATTCGCACTTAACGCGCCCATCAGCGCACCTGGGACGCTCTTGTCGCAATTGGCAAGTAAAACGACTCCATCTAATGGGTAGGAGCGCAAGTTCTCTTCGATTTCGATAGATAACAAATTGCGATAAAGCATGGCACTTGCCTTCATGAGATCTTCGCCAAGCGAGATCACTGGAAATGCCACCGGAATTCCCCCGGCTTCCAGAATTCCAGCTTTCACATCGTCGACCAGTGCACGTAATGGCAGGTTGCACGGGTTTAAGTCGCTCGAAGAATCAGCGATACCTATTATTGGTTTCTTGTTGTCAGCGGGAACCTCGAGTCCAACAGATCGCATGACAACGCGGTGTGAAACAGCAGTTTCATCGTTGCCGTTAAACCATTCGCTACTTCGCATGAAAAACCTTCCGGATTGTGTAATTAGGCCTTGCCGAACGGAGTTTTGTATTACTACCCTCTCCATTCATAGTTCTCCTGTCAAGCGTTAAGGAAGTGGGATACCAGATGGTCACCAAGGAACGTTACAAAGTTGGCAGCGTTGCTCGAGCCCTCAGATTGGTCGACTTGATTGCAGCAGCTCCACAAAATGGTTTGACCTTAAGTGATCTCACGAAAGAACTAGGCGTGTCAAAGAGCACGGTATTCGCACTACTTCAAACTCTTATGGAAGCTGGCTATGTGCGACAAACAAAACCAGGGCCACGCTATCTGCCAGGAATCTCATTGGTCAGACTTGGCGATTTAGCTGGTGGACATTTACCAGTTGGCGAAGTTGCACAACCAATCATGCATCGACTTTCACGTGCGACCGGTTTAACAATACGAGTGTCTATTAATGATGGCGGACATCCCGTTTTCGTCTCTCGCGTTGATGCACCAGGAAATATTCGATTCATGACGTTACTTGGGGCTCGCGAATTGCCTCATGTCTCTTCTGCAGGCAAAGCGATGCTTGCACAAATGAGCGATGCCGATATTGCTCAGGTAATTGAGCAGACAGGGCTTCCGAAGCGAACTAAGAACACTCGGACCGAACTATCTCAATTGATGAACGACATCAGGCGTATCCGTGCAATTGGTTTTGCAATTGACGATGAAGAAGACTGCGAAGGAATTTTCTGTATTGGAGCAGCATTCTTTGATCACAATGGACGATGCGCGGGTGCTATTTCGGCCACTGGCATCAAACGCGAACTTTCCCAACGGGCGGTGGAACAGTTAGGCCGCCAGGTTGTTGATGCTGCAGCCGAGATTACCTATGCGCTCGGTGGCAAAATCCGTAAACAGGCCTAAACCTGACTAGGATTTAGGGCATGGCGCGCCGACCTGATGGACAACTCACACATGAGGTCGATGGTGAAAAAGGGCCACAAGATGCCTGCGGGATTTTTGGAGTATGGGCTCCCGGTGAAGAGGTTGCCAAGTTATCGTTTTATGGTTTGTACGCCTTGCAACATCGTGGCCAAGAGTCGGCAGGAATAGCAGTTAGCGATGGCGAGCGTATTTTAGTTTACAAAGATATGGGATTGGTTGCACAGGTTTTCACCGAGAATGACCTTGCAGTGCTTACCGGAAAGATTGCAATTGGGCATACTCGGTACTCCACAACTGGATCGAGTAATTGGGCGAATGCACAGCCTACGCTTCGCTCGACAGATAATGGCACGCTCGCACTTGCACATAATGGAAACTTGACCAACACCGGCGATCTCGCCGAACGGCTCCATAAGAGCACGTTAGATTCGCAAAATCATCTTCATGCAACTACCGATACCGAAATCATGACCGCATTGATTTCCCTCGAGAAAAGCGGGAGCGTCGAAGCAAATGCGCTTTCAATCTTGCCAACTTTGCAAGGCGCCTTCTCGTTAATTTTTATGGATGAGAACACTCTCTATGCTGCACGAGATCGACATGGCATCCGCCCGCTTGTTATCGGCAAGCTTGAAACTGGCTGGGTTGTAGCTAGTGAATCAGCAGCGTTAGATATTGTGGGCGCAAGTTTCATTCGCGAAGTTGAACCAGGTGAATTTATTGCAATTGATGAAGATGGTTTACGTTCGCATCACTGGACTACTCCAGAGCCTCGTGGTTGCATCTTTGAGTATGTATATCTCGCCCGTCCCGATACGACGATTGCAGGACAGAGTGTGCACCCAGTTCGTGTAGCCATCGGTGAGCGGCTAGCAGCAGAACATCCCGTCGAGGCAGATCTTGTGATTCCTGTTCCAGAGTCGGGTACCCCAGCTGCGATTGGCTATGCAAAATATTCGAAGATTCCCTATGGCGCAGGGCTAGTCAAGAATTCGTATGTTGGCAGAACATTTATTCAACCGAGCCAAACAATCCGACAACTTGGTATTAGGTTAAAACTCAATCCGCTTCGCGATGTAGTCGCAGGGAAGAAAATTGTGGTCGTTGATGATTCAATCGTTCGTGGAAATACGCAACGCGCAATCGTCCGCATGCTTCGCGAAGCTGGTGCAAGTGAGATTCACGTGCGCATCTCTTCGCCACCAGTGAAGTGGCCTTGTTATTTTGGTATTGATTTCGCTACTCGAGCTGAATTGATTGCTGCAGGGCTCGATATCGAGGAAATTCGACGATCTATTGGCGCGGATTCATTGGGGTATGTCTCGCTTGAAGGGTTGATCGAAGCGACAAATATCGCCGAATCAAAACTCTGCACCGCATGTTTTACTGGTAAATACCCAATGCCGATTCCTGAAGAGAGCAGCAATCTCAAACTGTTATTGGAAGAGGCATGAGTACATACGAGGCTGCTGGCGTAAGTATTGACGCTGGTGATCGCGCCGTTGAATTGATGAAAGCATCTATTGCTAAGGCACAACGTTCAGAAGTTTATGGGGGAATTGGTGGTTTCGCGGGGCTTTTTGATGCCAGCGCACTCAAGAAATTTCAGCGGCCGTTACTTGCTACATCCACCGATGGCGTTGGCACCAAAACCGAGATTGCCCGACAGTTAGGCGTTTACAACACGATAGGCGAAGACCTTGTGGCGATGGTCGTTGATGATTTAGTCGTGTGTGGAGCTGAACCGCTTTTTCTCACAGATTACATCGCGGTCGGAAAAGTGATTCCGGAGCGTGTTGCAGAGTTAGTCTCTGGAATTGCCAACGGATGTGCAAAAGCGCGAACGGCGCTGATTGGTGGCGAAACAGCCGAGCATCCCCAACTACTAAAGGAAGATGAATTTGATATTGCAGGTGCTGCTACCGGCGTAGTTGAAGAAGGAAAACTTCTTGGTGCAGAGCGAGTAGCTATCGGTGATATCGCTATTGCTATTTCAAGTAGCGGCGTACATGCCAATGGATTTTCTTTAGTGCGTCATATCATCAAAGAAAAGAAACTATCGCTCGATGCAGAGATTGCAGAGCTCGGACAGACGCTTGGGCACGCGCTACTTACTCCAACAACAATCTACGCAGCAGATCTCTTGGATCTCATCGCTGAAATTGAGGTACATGCAATGGCGCATATAACTGGTGGCGGGCTAGCTGCAAATACCGAACGTGTTCTGCCAGCCTCGATGCACCTCATTATCGATCGTGCGTCGTGGGAGTTGCCACCGTTATTTTCATATCTGCAGAACGTTGGTGACGTACCCAACGAAGATCTCGAGCGGACCTTTAATTGTGGGGTCGGCATGGTGATTCTCGCTCCAGCCAAATCGGTCACGGCGACCCTCGCCCTCCTTCGTCGCCAAGGCCATCAAGCCTGGGAATTGGGGGAGGTCGCGCCGTCCGACGGCGCCCGCTCTGGGGTTAAATTGGAAGGCGCCTTCCAAAACCGATAATCTCTCCCCACGAAACTTAGGAAATCCAGGTAAAACCTGGAGGCGACAGGTAAGGGGGTCACGCCATGGGGCGCGGCCGAGCTAAAGCCAAACAGACGAGAGTCGCACGCGACCTCAAATACTCCTCTCAAGATATCGATGTTGAGAAATTGGCTCGTGAATTACACGGTGAAAAGAGCGAGCGCGATAGTAAAGAGGATGATGATCCATTTGCTGAGGGTAATTACATTCCTCGGGCATAACGCCTAACGCATCCATATGAGACCGACTCCTTATGTAGCGTCGTTGCGCGTCTACGAACCGCTTGAAGCATTCAGTGCAATTGAACAATTACGGTGGAGTGAAATCTCCATGGATCAACACACAGGTCATGAGGAACAGAAACGAGCGCTAACGCGCGTCATTAGACCTGAGCCGCCGGTTGCACGTATCGATGGTGCACATATCATCGAGCACGAGGGGCAACGTTACATCGCACCATGGTCTACTGCGCTGCGCACATGGGCTGCGCTCTCGAACTTCAAGGAATCGC
>CAZLOJ010000031.1:0-12862 GCA_964561165.1 uncultured Bifidobacterium sp.
ACCGCTGGAAAGCTCTACCGCTGGAAAGCTCTACCGCTGGAAAGCTTCGAAGATCAGCGCTTTCTGCTCCTCTTCATGGAGATGGTGATTACCTGTTGCTGGCGCTGCAGATGCTAACCGCGACACACGTCGCACCGATCGGCCATCAAGTGATTCCATCGAGTTCAGTGCAAAGAACGGCCATGCACCTTGGTTCGCTGGCTCATCCTGAACCCACAAGATATTTGCGTTTGGATGCTTCGCTACTTCAGCGTGAATACCTGCAGCAGGGAATGGATACAACTGTTCAACTCGAACGATCGCGGTAGTGAGTTCATTGAGCTTTGCTCGTTCTGCGACAAGCTCGTGATAGACCTTGCCAGAGCAGAAGATTAACCGCGTTGCATTTGTGACCATTGGGTCTGGAATAACTGTTTGGAAACGTCCTGACGTGAAATCTTCCAACTTCGATGCGGCAGCCTTTAGGCGGAGCATCGATTTAGGTTCAAAGACAATGAGCGGTCGACGAGCAGGGTTTGCCATATGCCAGCGGAGTAGGTGGAAGTACGAGGCTGGGCTCGATGGTTGTGCCACCGTCATGTTGTTCTCTGCACAGAGCTGGAGGAAGCGCTCGATACGAGCTGATGAGTGATCTGGTCCTTGCCCTTCGTAGCCATGCGGCAAGAGCATCACTACCGAGGAGCGTTCGCCCCACTTTTGCAGTGCAGAAGAGATGAACTCATCAATGATGGTTTGTGCGCCGTTCGCGAAATCACCGAACTGCGCCTCCCATAACACGAGCGCATCATCTCGTTCTACCGAGTATCCATACTCAAAACCAAGAGCTGCATACTCAGAGAGGAGTGAGTTCACGACAAAGAACTGATTCTCATTAGAGATCAAGCCACGAAGTGGAATCCATTCACTGCCATTATTTCCATCGACAATGACTGCATGACGTTGACTGAATGTGCCTCGTCCAACATCTTGTCCAGCCAAGCGAATGTGCTTTCCCTCTAATAAGAGCGAACCAAAAGCAAGCGCTTCGCCCATCGCCCAGTCGATTGTGCCCTCGTTAAGCATTTCAACGCGGCGCGATAGCTGGGGAAGCAGCTTGGGATGAACAGCAAAGCCCTCAGGGATCGCTATCTGGGTAGCAGCGATTGCTCGCGCGACCTCTTCGCTGATCGCGGTAGCTGCATCTTCTGGTGCAAGAACTTTCTTGGCATCGAGGGTTGGCGCACTGGCCTCTTTGTTATGTACCGCTGCGAAAATCGCCTCAAGTTGAGTCTGGAAATCTCGGGTGACCTCTTCTGCCTCTTCCATGGTGATGTCGCCACGTCCCACGAGCGCCTCTATATAGAGGGTGCGGGTGGTGCGCTTTGCATCGATGAGTTTGTACATCAATGGTTGGGTGAAGCTTGGCTCATCGCCTTCGTTGTGGCCGCGGCGACGGTAACAAATCATGTCGATGACGACATCCTTGTTGAATGCCTGGCGATATTCGTAAGCCAAACGGGCAACGCGTACGCACGCCTCTGGGTCATCACCGTTAACGTGGAAGATTGGCGCTTGAACCATACGTGCGACATCAGTGGCATATGTTGATGAACGAGCCGCACTCGGTGAAGTCGTAAAGCCAACTTGATTATTGATAACGATGTGGATTGTTCCACCTGTGCGGTAGCCCGGAAGTTGCGAAAGGTTAAGCGTCTCTGCAACTACGCCTTGGCCGGCGAATGCTGCATCACCATGGAGGAGAATTGGCACAACAGAGAATGCATCGCGAATATTGATCTTGTCTTGCTTCGCACGGACGATTCCCTCGAGAACTGGATTGACTGCCTCTAAGTGCGATGGGTTCGCTGCGAGATAGACCTTCGTCTGCGCACCTGAGTCTGCCGTGAAGACCGATTGCGTACCGAGGTGATACTTCACATCTCCAGAACCCTGGACTGAATTATCTTGGTAGTGGCCCTCGAACTCTTGGAAGATCTGTCCGTGTGGTTTTCCAGCGACATTGGCGAGGACGTTAAGTCGACCGCGGTGTGGCATTCCAATACATACTTCATCGAGCTTCTCTTCTGCTGCTGCAATGAGAATGGCATCGAGAATCGGGATGACTGATTCGCCACCTTCTAGTGAGAAGCGCTTTTGTCCTACGAATTTTGTTTGGAGGAATGTTTCAAAAGCTTCGGCGCTGTTGAGCTTACGTAGGATTCGAAGTTGTTCGTCTCTATCCATCTTCTCAGCTGGAACTTCAAGGCGAGCTTGCATCCACTTTCGCTCAGCTGGGTTACTTAGATGCATGTACTCAATGCCGATTGTTCGGCAGTATGCGTTACGCAAGATTCCGAGAATGTCGCGCAGTTTCATAAATTGCTTGCCACCAAATCCACCAGTGGCAACTTCTCGATCGAGATCCCAGAGCGTTAGCCCATGGGTGACTGTGTCGAGATCTGGGTGGATACGTAATTTGAATTCAAGTGGATCAACATCTGCCATGAGGTGGCCACGACTGCGGAAAGCGTGGATGAGTTCCTGGACGCGGGCGGTCTTATGGATGTCATCATCTTTGCTGCGATCCAAATCGGTATTCCATCGAATAGGAACATAAGGAATGCGCAGCGCAGTGAAGATTTCGTCGTAGAAACTCTCTGCGCCAAGGAGGAGCTCATGAATTCGGCGGAGGTAATCGCCCGATTGCGCACCTTGGATGATTCGGTGGTCATATGTGCTGGTAAGCGTGACAACTTTGCTCACAGCCATTCGAGCAAGAGTCTCTTCGTTTGTTCCTTGGAATTCGGCGGGGTATTCCATCGATCCAACACCGAGAATCAGGCCTTGCCCTTCCATTAAACGAGGAACTGAGTGGACAGTGCCGATCGTTCCTGGATTGGTGAGCGAGACGGTCGTGCCGGCGAAATCTTCGACAGTGAGTCCACCAGAGCGCGCCTTCTTAATTAGTGATTCATATGTCTCAAGGAATTGTGCGAAGTCCATTGACTCGCAACCCTTGATAGAAGGCACAAGGAGTTGGCGAGTGCCATCTGATTTCGCAAGATCGATCGCGATACCGATATTTATATGGTCTGGTCTGCCGATTGCAGGCTTACCCTCAATAGTTGTGTAGTACGCATTCATCTCTGGCATCGCACGGAGCGCTTTCACCATGGCGTAACCAATGAGATGTGTGAACGAAACTTTGCCGCCACGCGCACGTTGCATATGGTTGTTGATGACGATGCGATTATCGATTAATAATTTTGCTGGGATTGAGCGAACGCTTGTTGCGGTAGGCACGTTAAGTGATGCCTCCATGTTGGTAACAACTCGCGCTGCTGTTCCTCGGAGCGGGTCGACTTGTCCTGCAGATGGAGAGGTGACTACCGGTGCGCTCTTTTGTAATGGCTGCGCAGGAAGTGGATCAGAGGTGCGCGGCGCTTTTGAGATAACTGATTGTGGCTGCGCTGCAGAAGCCGCGGCAGTGGTTGGTGCAGAAGTTTGTACTGAAGCACCAGCTGCTGAATTAGATGGTGAACTCGATGGCGAGCTAGATGGTGCAGTAGCTGGAGCAACAGGCGCGCTTGTTGTGCTCGCCGTGCTCGCACCATTTCCCTGCGTAAGTGGTGCACTTGAACTTTTCGGGGCTGGTGGACGTCCTCCACTTGCTGGGAGGGTAAGACCAGGTGGTAATGAAAAACTTTGATTGGCTTGTGTTGATGCGTGAGACCCATGTGTTTGAGCGGGAGCAGAGGTCACTTGCCTTGAGGTGCTACCGCCGTGACTTCCGGGCTGATGTGCACCGCTAGCGAATAGCGTTTTCCATTGATCATCTACTGAATCGGGGTTCGCGAGATATTTTTCGTACATCTCATCGACAAGCCATTCATTGGCGCCAAAATCCCCAGCGAAGTCTGTAGTCGACACTGACTCTCCCAGTACTCGTTTAAGGCAAGGGTATCGAGCATCGGGGGTGGTTATCACCCAGAGCGGTCACCGGAGAGGGTGAGGTTGCTCAACTTCCCGGCGCTGCGGGAGGGGCTGCCGGTTCGAATACCGGAATAGCGCTCGCCGCCATCCGGCGGGCTGCGGATTACCCCAGATTTCTGGGCTCCTCCAGTTATCCAGAGCGCGGAACCTGAACCTCGCGTTGCCCTGGGCGCTCAGGCACTGAAGAGTACGTCCATGACAACCCCTGCTAATCCTGCTCCTGCGCCTGCTACCAGTTCGCCTGCCAGCGCGAATCCCGATGGGGCACCGGTACGTGCATTAGTCACTGGCGGATCACGTGGCATTGGTCTTGAGATTGCTCGCGCGTTACACGCACGTGGCATCGACACCACAATTCTTGGTCAGGATAGTGAGCGAGTTGCGAATGCTGCGCAAGCGTTAGGCGTATCGAGTATCTGTTGCGATGTTCGTGACTATAAGAAATTGCAAAGACATAGCGAAGCTGTTGCACCTTTCGACATACTCGTGCTCTCGCATGGCGTCATGTCCGAGAAGATGTCGAAAACTATGCGCGCATCGAAAGAAGATTGGGATCGCACGCTCGACATCAATCTCACCGGCGTATTTAATGTTGTGAATATCTTTGGTCAACACTTAGTCGAGAAACGACATGGTCGCATAATCGTATTAAGTGCATGTCTTGGTCGAATGTCTGGTCCAGGAAACGCTGGCGGTCTTGCGCCGTATCGAATCAGCAAAGCAGGAGTGAATGCATTTGTTAGAAACTTGGCTCATGAAACAGGGCTTGGTTCGCGTGGAGTACTCGTTGATGCGATATGCCCTAATCACTCAAAGACCGACATGGGCGGTCCTGATGCACCACGTACTGCAGCAGAAGGTGCCGAGACTGCGATTTGGTTAGCTACGCGAAGTTTCACTCCTGGCGTAGACCAAACAGGTTTACTTTGGGAAGATAGAGAAGTTGTGCCATGGTGAGAGGGGTTATTCGTGAACTTAAGAAATGTAACTAACTTACGTCGACTAACCTCAACAATTGTTGCAGGCGAAGCGATATTGCTGTTCTTTCTCGCTCTATTCTTAATTGTTGAATCATTCATTTCGGAAGCGAAGAATTTTGATGCCTTAATCGCCGAGATCTTCTTTGCGATACTTGGTGGTTTAGGTCTGCTCTTTGCAGCTAGAGGAATTAGGCGAGGCAAGCGATATGGGAATTCTCCATCTCTTTTAGCAAATCTGATTGCTCTAGCTGTTGCGTACTACATTTTTGAAGGTGGTTGGCCTGGGATAGCCCTGCTTCTTGGGTTCTTTGCGTTACTAGCTATATCGGGAATTCTGATGATTACCGCGCAATTGTCGAAATCAATTAAAGATTAAAGAGGGAAGTGTAGTAACAGAAATGAAACTATCCGTGTACACAAGAGAGTGCATCAGTTCATCTCTACTTGCGAGATAGCGTTCGTACTTTGAGCAGAAAAAAGATTCTTGCGGAGCTTGTAAGCCATGATGGATTACATGATTCACTAACTGGGCTCCTAGCTTTACCAGCATTTATCGAAAGTGCCACTAGGATCATTTCGTCAACAATGCGCAGCAACGGTTCATTGAACATTTTCTTAGTTTCGTTACTTAACACCAATAAACCCCATGTTCGACAATTAGCTGTCACTAGCCAGCGAGCACTCTCTGATATGCAAGAGAGTGAAATTAATGAATTGGCCGCCCGAATGGTGATGGGCGCTGGTATTTTGAAGCGCGAAATTCGAGAGGCTGATTTGGCCTGTAGGTATACATTCACAGATTTCATACTTCTCAATATGGGTGATTACGAGGTAATAGCGAAAAAAATCCACAGCATCGGTGAACAGATCACCTCATCTGTTGTTGGAACCACAATTGAATCTGCTTCTGAGAATGGAGGAAATCTCAGCGCGCAGAACGCCCTACTCTCCGCAATTGCGACAGTGGAGGCGCTACAGGTTGCGCAGTCGTCGCAGTAAAGACGGTGGAATACTCCACAAGCTCATTTATTTCGAAACTCTCCACAAGCACAATTAATCCACAGTCCATTCCGTGCTCGCGGTCGCAATTTTGCCTTGCTAGATATTTATCAAATGGAGAGGGAAACTGATCGAAGAATTGTGGATGAGCGGCACAAGGATTCGTATATTGGGAAAAAAGATTCCTCAAATCAAAGAGCGCTTGTCAATTTTGGTTCAGATCCGATTTTCCATTACGGAAAACTGCAACCGTTTTTGGATGATGAGTCAATAGAAGAGATATGGATTAACTCGCCAAACCGCGTATTTGTTGCACGCAAGGGAATTTCACAACTTGCGCCGGTCATAATATCCGGGCAGGAGATTAGAGATATTACTGAACGAATGCTTGCATGGAGTGGTCGAAGAGTCGATCTTTCACAACCATTTGTAGATGCTAGGTTGCCGAACGGAGCGCGCCTTCATGTTGTGATTCCTGACATCACAGCTGAATACTGGGCCCTAAATATCAGAAAAAAAGTGCTTCCGGCATTTTCTCTTCAAGACCTAATCACTGCAGGAACGCTGAATGATGCAGTAGCAGAAGTACTCGAACACTTAGTGGGTGAAAATATCAATATTTTGGTAAGTGGAGCTACGCACGCCGGAAAGACGACCGTCCTGAATTCACTCTTGGGTTCACTGCCAACCGGAAGTCGTCTCATCACACTTGAAGAGGTCTTTGAATTAACGCCACGAGTAGCAGATCACGTTGCGTTACAAATCAGGCAAGTCAATCTGGAAGGTACCGGCGAAGTTTCGCTTCGAACGTTGGTGCGCGAGTCCCTGAGAATGCGCCCCAGCCACTTAGTCATTGGCGAAGTCAGGGGAGCAGAAGCACTGGACCTTTTACTAGCGCTCAACTCGGGGATTCCTGGGATGGCCAGTATTCACGCTAATTCTGCCAACGACGCGCTTCGGAAAATTTCTTCACTTACGTTATTAGCCGGAGCAAATATCGTTCGAGAGTTTGCATTGGAAGCAGTTAGGGAAAATATCGACGTTGTTATTCACTGTAAACAATCCCTTGGTGGAGTAAGAAGAATCGTCGACATTTCGGTAGTTCGTAAGAACGCGTCAATAAATCATCTCACTTCCGAATCTCTACTTTTTTGGGATGGTCAGAAATATCTCTCTGGAGAAATAGATTTTGATAGTCTCGCTAAATTTCAAAACATGAGAGAATTTTTGCTCAGGAAAATGAGTAACTTACAGATGGACAGTGACAGAAAGTGCTTTTCAGAATCATGAGCTCGATTGAGCTACTTTTATTGGCCGCATATGTGCTGGGGATTCTTCTCTTCACAACGAACGAGCATAATTTCAGATTTTTGATACGAAAAAGTATGAAGCACAATCGAATAAGAATTGCGACCAAAACCATCACTACTTTCCTGATCGCTTACCTACTCTTTTTCTTTGTCACTCAAAGTTTCTCGATTTCATTACCACTAGCTCTCATATCGAGCTATCTGCCACAGTTGCATCGAAAGAGAAGAAAAAGAAAGGAGGAAGAAACTCGCAGAAAGTGTTGGCCATTAGTAATTGATCAATTAGCCAGCGCCACCCACTCTGGCGTGCCGCTGCATAAGGCGTTGAATGAGATGCAGGAGCGCGGACCGGCCCCGCTCGCGCCCCTTTTCCTCGCCTTCTCAGAATCATTTCGCATGGAAGGAAGTCTTGAAAAAGGATTGTTTAGCTTCGTTGAATGCGCACACGCCCAGTCGTCCAAAGGGTTCGACGAAATAGCGGTGAAAATTAAGTCGACGATACTCATCGCCAGAGAATCTGGGGGACTGGAGGTTGGTCCGATTCTCCGAAATTTGAGTACCTTTCTACGACAAAGAGAACGAACCGTAAATGAAATTCACGTTAAGCAGGAATGGATCAAAAATGGTGCCGCGTTGGCATCGTTGGCTCCTTGGTTGCTGCTAATTCTTTTATCCTTCAATTCGAACACTAAAGAATCTTTTGGAACTCATGGCGGTAACGTTGTACTCCTGATTGGTTTAGCCCTCACGCTCTCGGCATATCACTGGATCTCTCGGATTTCTGATTCAGTCTCTACCTCTCGAACTCGATGAACGTGCAACTTTCTTTACTTTACAGATCTTCATTCCTCATTCTTGTAGCAATTGGTTTCGTGCTAATGCAAAAAAATTCTCAATTGCTTCATAGCAAAAAAAGGTACAGTCGAGCAGCTTCACTCCAAAGGGAGAAAATCAACGAATGGGTTACGAGTATCACATCAATCTCTGGGGTTAGTCGAGGGGAATTACTCATAGAATTGATTGGAAAGTTCTCTTTAGTTCCATTGCTAGCGCTTTTACTGCGTAGCATTTTTAATCTTTCGCTTATTAAATGCTTTGTGCTGGCAATCTTTACTTTTGCAATCCTCATTCGCCGGGAATTCTCTCGACGAAGTAACATCATCAAGAAATACAGAGAATTGATAGAATCTGAATTCTCGGGTTTTGCTGAGACTCTCGCTTTAGCCGTGAATTCAGGGCTAACTTTTATGGTCGCTCTTACGAAAACGATTGACGATTCTCTTAATCAGAGTTTTTGTGAAACTTCAGATAGTTTTCTACGAAAACTTTCGCACTCTATTATGGGGAAAAGAACTAAATCGGCTGTTAAGTTGACTCCACTGCAGCGTGAGTTGCAATTGATTCGGATCCAAATTTTGGAAGGCAAGACAATTTCAGAAGTTTTAGATGAATTCTCACGCCGGATGAACTCACAAATAATTTCAGACTTCGTCGATGCGATTGTTCTCTCATTGGGACGTGGAACTCCGATAGCTACGCTGATAACAGACCATGCGAATTCGATTCGCGAATCAGAACATCGAACTATCCTTGAACGAGCCAGCAAAGCTGAAATCAAGATGATGGTCCCAGTGGTATTTCTGCTCTTGCCGATATCAGTTCTCTTCGCTCTTTGGCCAAGTTTTCAACAATTACAACAAATGGTGATGCTTGCGTAACGGGTGTTGATTCAATTCATATAACAATAGCGTTATCCCTGGAGTATGTATTCAAAAGGTGGATAGGGAAGCGTAATTAAAGAAAAGGAGCACACATTGCCATTTCTACGGAATGTATCGATTAAATACGGTATTGAATTAGGTTTTTTGGTTAGTTCACTATTTCAGTCTCCTTTGCAGAGATTCGAAAAATACCAAAGTGCTCGAAAATCTACCGGAGCTCATGGAGAACGAGGTGATGTACCGGGTTGGGTTCTTGTAGTGCTAATGACCGCTGGTCTCGTGACTGGCATTTGGACCGTTGCCGCACCTCGACTCAATTTGATCTTGAGGAATTCCCTGGATTCCATGAATGCAATTCGATAGTTGCTCCATAAAACATGGCACAAGATTTGCTTGGGAGAGATCGTGGGTCAGTGGATTCCTTTTTGGTATTAACCCCAATTGTGCTAACCATGATGTTGGTTTTTGTCCTTTTTGAATACGGAGGTTCAGTAAACTCTCTTACCAGTCACGCAACATTGGTAGGTCGACAGTTAGCTAGATATCCCGATTCAATGAATCTCGAAGATTTAACGGAAAAAGTCCTCATGAAACAAGGGATAAATGTAAGTGATTTTCATGTTATGCGGATCACTCTAGGTAAGAGCACTTTCATTCAACTTACGTTGATTGGAAGAAAATTCGATTTTGGGGGTTACGCACTCGCTCCGGCGGGAAAAAGTCTCACGTTTGTAAGCTCTTGGAGTTGATTGCTATTCGTGCCGAGGAGGGAAGCGCTCTTGTCGAATTCATTTCGTTGATGCTTCTCTTGCTTTTACCCATAGTGACCTATTTTTCACTTCTTACAGTGGAGACTACCGAAAAGATTCGCGAAGATCGCATACTTAGAGAAGTTGTTGAAATTATTCGTACTGGAGGGGATTTCCAAGAATCAGTTGCTCTCGCGGAACGGTTTCTTTCTCTTCAAGAATCCAGTAGCAGACTATTTATTTATTGCTTATCTGGAGATTGCCCACATAGAGAGAGCGTCATGAAAATTGAATTGAGAAATTCTGGAAGCTCTATGGAACGTATCATACGTGGAGGAGAGTGGCAGTAACCGATTTCAGTACTCAACGATTAATGACATTGGTAGGCGACACGGCATCAAATTAAAGGAATGATGTGAGTAACAGAACGGAATTAGCGCACCGCACGGCATCAAGCTCTGAAGATGGTTCCATGCTCCCATTGGTTGTGGGGATTTTTTTGTTGGCTTTATCTCTTCTCATGGTTTCCACGAACATTTACGCTATACGAGCAGAGAAAATCCATTTGGAAGTGCTTGGCGAGGAACTGATCTCTAATCTTTATAAAGAAATCGACTATCAAGAATATTTCTTTGGTGAAAGTGTGCCCGTTTCTCCTGGAGTAAGAAGCTGGTTACCTTTCCAATGCCCCTTATTGATGCAGAACATCAGCGAGAGCGCCAGAGTCTTGGTAGGCAAGGCGCATATCGAGTCGGCGAATTGCGTTTCAGGGAAGATAACTCTGATATTAAAGAAAAATGTTTCGCTTCCATTCCAACCCGGTTTTCTCGATGGGTTCGTACCACAAGTAAATGCAGTGATTTCAGGGGGAGTTCAGCGAACTCGCTCATAACTCAAAGGTTTATTACTTCCAGCACAGCCAAGGATGCAACTTACTAGTGAGCGTAGAGAGAGAATTTCTTCAGAAGGAAGAATCCAAGTATCATGAGCACATGTCCGAGCGAGAATATGATCAAGAGATATCGCTCCTTGCACAAAAATTAACAACCATAAAAACGGTACTCAATTTCGCTGCGATGACTAATGAAATTGCCAAACTAGAAGAAGTAGCAGCGAATCCAAATCTCTGGGACGACCCAGAGAATGCAGCACAGGTCACAAGCAAGCTTTCGCGTCTTCAAAACGAAATGGAACATTTCTCCAAGCTAGAGAGTCGCCTGAGTGATCTTCCAATCCTCATTGACCTAGCGAAGAGTGAATCGGATGCAGCGTCTTTAAAAGAAGCAGATCTCGAACTTAACGCACTTGCGAAATCTATTGGCGAGTTAGAGGTGCGAACACTTCTTAATGGTGAGTACGACTCGCGCGATGCTTTGGTAACGATTCGTTCTCAGGCCGGCGGAGTTGAAGCGGCTGATTGGGCGCAAATGCTCTTTCGGATGTACACCAGATGGTGCGAACGCCATAGCCATAAGTTCGATGTTCTTGATACTTCCTACGCGGAAGAGGCAGGTATCAAATCTGTAACCTTCCGCGTGAGCGCACCATATGCGTACGGAACACTCTCGGTAGAGCAGGGAACACATCGATTGGTGCGTATCTCGCCTTTCGATAGTAATGCTCGCCGCCATACCTCCTTTGCTGGGGTTGAAGTTGTCCCAGTTGTTGATCAAAGCGACCACATAGATATAGATGAGAAAGAACTTCGCATCGATGTCTATCGTTCCAGTGGCCCAGGTGGGCAAGGAGTAAATACAACTGACTCTGCAGTTCGCATTACACATATGCCTACCGGGATAGTGGTTTCTTGTCAGAACGAGCGATCTCAAATCCAGAATAAAGCCACAGCCATGGCTGTGCTTCAATCAAAATTGCTTGATAGAAGGCGTCAAGAAGAGCAAGCAAAAATCAATGCACTTAAGGGAGACAACTCTGGTTCTTGGGGAAACCAGATGCGTTCCTACGTACTGCATCCATATCAACTGGTGAAAGATCTTCGCACTGATTATGAAGTAGGAAATACTGGTGCAGTTCTTGATGGGGATCTGGATGATTTCATCGAAGCGGGAAT
Source organism: uncultured Bifidobacterium sp. (assembly GCA_964561165.1). Lineage (GTDB taxonomy): Bacteria > Actinomycetota > Actinomycetes > Nanopelagicales > Nanopelagicaceae > IMCC26077. Next base: position 11,803 of record CAZLOJ010000031.1, read on the forward strand.
TCGCTGGCGCCGCCAGAATTAATCTACAAATTCTTGAAGTCTGCATGTAAGAGTTTTACAAGCCATATCTCATTGCCACATTCGAGGTTTTGCATTTCTGAAGTATCGAATACTGGTTTCTGTGGAGTGATTTCTCACAGCTGAAATACTGGAGAATCCGTGAAAACCGTCATTTTTCAGGTAGCTCACAGCGTTAAATACGGCCGATTCACCAATATCTCCCTAGAATCTTGGTAGTGACCAGATAGATTCTGGAAGCAGTGGGTTGGACTTCGAAGAGTTAAGGCGGGTGAGACTGAGTTGATCAAGTTTGAGAATGTGAGCAAGACGTACCCAAACCAAGAGCGACCAGCCCTCGACGGCGTGAACCTGGAAGTTGCGAAGGGTGAGTTTGTCTTTCTCGTTGGTCTCTCTGGCTCGGGAAAATCAACATTCCTCCGACTAGTTCTCAAAGAAGAAGAGCCAACATCGGGCAAGATTTACGTCGCGGGGAAAGACTTAAGCAAACTTTCTAGTTGGAAGGTACCTGAGCTTCGTCGCCAAGTAGGCACGGTCTTCCAAGATTTCCGCCTACTTCCAAATAAGACGGTATTTGAGAATGTGGCATTTACTCTCCATGTATTGGGCTACTCAAAAAAAGAGATCAACCGCGAAGTACCAGAAGTCCTTGAGCTTGTCGGTCTTGAAGGATATGGCGATCGGAGGCCATCGCAGCTTTCAGGTGGTGAACAGCAACGCGTGGCAATCGCGCGCGCATTCGTCAGCCATCCAGCAATTCTGATTGCTGATGAACCTACTGGAAACTTAGATCCGACGATGAGCGTCGGGATTATGAAACTTCTTGACCGCATTAATCGAACGGGAACTACCGTTGTTATGGCCACCCATGACAGTGGAATTGTTGACCAGATGCGTAAGCGCGTTATCGAACTTGAAGGCGGCCTAGTGGTTCGTGACCAAGTCCGCGGCGTATACGGATATAGCGGCTAGGTCGAGCAAAGAACCAGCAAGGAACGAGCAAGGAACGAGCAAGGAACGAGCAAGGAACGAGCAAGGAACG
>CAZLOJ010000032.1:0-10072 GCA_964561165.1 uncultured Bifidobacterium sp.
AAGCGCACTACCTGACCAATATCGCCAGAAATTCCCTTATCAACGCCATTCACATTGACCGAAACCGCACCTGCATTACCAATCACAAGACGCAAGACTTGTGGGTCAGTGAACTCTCGCACTTCACCCTTTTCGATCTGACCTGTAAAAAGAGATGTCCCGTTTGCAGCAGTGACAGAGATCCACGAATAGCTCTTAACAACTGTTAGTCGCACGGTAACGCCATCTTCTACTGAAGCAACGGCAGGCAACGAGGGCTCATTAGAGGGTGTTGACTGGCCATTAGCAGCACCGCTTGTGGATTCACTTGGTGCTGCAATATTTGTGGATTCACCGTTATCGCCAGCAATTTGATTACTTAAAAGTACGGCGCCAAGTAGCGCTGCTGCTGCAATACCGGAGAGCGATTTCCATGTAAGAGATGAGCGACGATCGAGATTTTGTGATGTCGCTTGCGCTAAATCATCAAGGGCAGTCTGCGCAACACCAAAGTGTTGATCAAAAATTTCTACTAGGTAAGTACTATCGATTCGATAAACTGAGGCCAGCACTCGAATGTGTCCGCGCGCGTAAACATCGCCACCACATTGCGAGAAATCATTGGATTCGATTGCCGCCACAACGCTGGCACGCAATTTAGTTTTGGCTGCGACTTCGACTAAGGAGAGACCTGCTGCCTCTCGAGCGCTCTTGAGTTCGGAGCCAATGGACATCTAGGTCACCTCCCTGGGGGAATCAGGAATACAAGGGTAAATCTAGAGAGCGTTTATCGACAAGTCATCCGTTGCTCATCCTCGGAGTGAGAGGAGAACCCCAGGTAGCTCCTCTGCTGATATCAACACTTCTCGCGCTTTTGAGCCCTCGCTGGGTCCGACGATTCCCCGACTCTCCATTAAATCCATCAAACGACCGGCTTTGGCAAATCCCACTCGGAGCTTTCGCTGCAGCATCGAGGTTGAACCAAATTGGGTGGAGACCACCAACTCAACTGCTTGTAAAAGCAGGTCTAAATCATCGCCGATATCTGCATCGATATCGCTGCGTTTATTAACAGGTGCGGTGACATCTTCGCGATATTGCGCCTCACGCTGTTCTTTGACATGAGTGACAACAGCTTCAATTTCTCGTTCGGAAATGTATGCGCCTTGCACTCGCATCGATCGACTTGCGCCCATCGGGATAAATAGTCCATCACCTTGTCCGACAAGTTTCTCCGCACCAGATGCATCGAGGATCACTCGACTATCTGCCAAGCTGCTGGTGGCAAAGGCAAGTCGGGATGGCACGTTGGCCTTGATGAGTCCAGTAACGATGTCCACGCTTGGTCGTTGAGTTGCCAACACCAAATGTATTCCCGCTGCACGAGCAAGTTGAGTGATACGCACAATGGAATCTTCGACATCGCGAGGTGCGACCATCATCAAATCGGCAAGCTCATCAACAATCACTAAAAGATATGGATATGGCTTGAGTCTGCGTTGGCTTCCTGGAAGGGGTTTTAACTTCCCAGATTTCACGGCCTTGTTAAAGTCGTCAATGTGTCGGAACCCGAAGTTAGAGAGATCGTCATAACGGTTATCCATCTCTTTTACCACCCAGGCGAGCGCATCAGCAGCCTTTTTGGGATTGGTGATAATTGGTGAGATTAGATGCGGAATGCCTTCGTAGGCATTGAGTTCCACGCGTTTTGGATCAACCAGAATCATTCGAACTTCGTCTGGAGTAGAACGCATCAAAATAGAGGTCACGAGCGAATTAATCATGCTCGATTTGCCAGAACCCGTTGCTCCTGCAACGAGCAGGTGCGGCATTTTCGCCAAATTAGCGCAAATGAAGTTTCCTTCGACATCCTTACCTAGACCAATCACCAGTGGATGCTGCTCATTCGCTGCTACTTGCGAGCGGAGAACATCGCCTAGGGCAACTACCTCGCGATCGACATTCGGGATCTCAATTCCAACCGCTGACTTTCCAGGTATCGGGCTCAAGATGCGAACATCGCTGCTTGCCACGGCATAAGAAATGTTCTTGCTTAACGCGGTTATCTTCTCGACTTTAACGGCGTTACCTAACTCCACTTCATAGCGCGTCACAGTGGGTCCGCGCATCACTCCGGTAACTTCAGCATCGATATCGAACTGACTGAAGACTTCATGCAATGCGGCGACAACTGTTTCGTTTGCTTTGGTCTTTCCTTTTGTTGCGGGAGAACTCTTCAGTAAATCCTGCGGTGGCAATGCGTAATCCAACATCTCAGCTAACTCAAGTTGCTCGGCCTCACTAAGTGGTGGAGTAATCGAGGGTGCTGGAATCGGCGGTGTTGTAACGTGATCATTCACTGTGGAGAGCAGTTGCGTCCTGGATGCTGCGCGGGTCTGATCTCCATCTGACAGCTCGGGATCTTCATCGCCATCTACCTCGGCAATAACCTCATCTTCTAAATCTTCTTGCTCTTGATAGGAGATGACCGGACTTTCGAATGGCGGATTGTCAGAAATCTCAAAGTTGTTCTCTTCTTCGCGCCGCGCCCTGCGCGCCTCTAGTTGAACTTGGGCCATCGACGACGCACCTCGAAAGAGTGCGGCCAATTTGCTAGCGGCAACATTTAATGGCGTTGCAGTCGTAACGAGTAATCCGAAAAGAATCAGAATCAAAAGTATCGGAACGGCAACCCAGTTGGTCACTAGGGCAACTAATGGCGCTGAGACTCCATAACCAACCCAACCTCCACCCGAGCGCATATCCGTTGCGCCATCTGAGGGAATTGGTGAGTGCGCGATGATGTGCAGTAGCCCTGTTAGTCCAATGACTACAGTCGACATTCCGATTGTGATGCGTCCTGTTGCTGCAGACTCTTGCGGCGTGCGAAGCAAGCGAATTCCCACGTAAAGCAAGAGCGCCGGCGTAATGAAACCCATCTTGCCGAAACTTCCTGCGACCGCAGAATAAATAGTCCTGCCAAAGAAGTTGTCGAGTCGGAACCAAATACCTGCACTAGCTATTAATGAGAGGACAACAACAAAAAGTCCGAGTCCATCACGACGATGTGCTGGGTCTAACTCTTTAGCGCCGCGAAGAAGGAACCGGGTGGTCGCGCCGGCACCAGTTGCGATCGCGAGCCAGATTTTTCGGAGCACGCCTCGAGAACTCCGGGCAGGGGAACTCCCCGATTTTTTTCCGCGCGCCATATGGAAGAGGGTAAATCCTTGATAAACAGCGGGCTAAGAGGCGCGCCGTTGCCCGAGCGCTAATGCGTTAAACCTCGATGACTACCGGAACAATCATGGGACGACGTCGATGCTCTCCGCCGACCCATTTACCTACCACGCGACGAACAGTTTGTGAGAGTTGATGTGAGCCCGTAACACCACTTTCCACTGCTTCAGTCAGTGACTCGATGATTCGCTCGCGCACTTGATCAAATAGCGATTCATCCTCTGCAAAACCGCGAGCATGGATATCAGGACCTGCAACTATCTTTCCCGTTTGCGCTTCGATGACCACCACAACGGAGATAAAACCCTCTTCGCCAAGAATTCTACGATCCTTAAGTGATAGATCTGAAATATCCCCCACGCTGGAACCATCAACGTATACATAGCCACAGGGAACTGCGCCGACGATCGACGCTTTTCGATTAACTAGATCTACGACAACTCCATCTTCTGCAAGTAAGACATTTTCACTACGCACACCTGACGAACGAGCTATCGCACCATTTGCGCGAAGATGGCGCCACTCACCATGAATGGGCATCACATGGGTGGGCTTCACGATGTTGTAGCAGTAAAGAAGTTCACCAGCTGCAGCATGTCCTGATACGTGGACCAGCGCGTTTGATTTATGGACAACTTTTGCACCGCGCCGGGTTAACTCATTTATCACCCTATAGACCGCATTTTCATTTCCAGGGATAAGCGAGGAAGCGAGAATTACTGTGTCGCCATGGCCCACCTTTATATTGTGGTCGCCGTACGCCATGCGCGAGAGCGCAGCGAGCGGCTCACCTTGGGAGCCGGTGCAAACGAGCACGACGTTGTCGCCAAGCCCATCAACATCTTTACTCTCTACTATCAGTGATGGCGGAACATGGAGATATCCCAATTCTTCTGCTACCCGCATGTTACGGACCATCGATCTTCCGATAAATGCAACTTTACGATTGTGATTCATTGCGGTATCTAATACTTGTTGTATTCGATGAATATGGGATGCAAACGATGCGACAATAATCCGCCGATTGGTACCCGCAAAAATCCGATCTAGAACAGGAAGTATTTCTGCCTCGCTAGTCACAAAGCCAGGCACATCAGCATTGGTGGAATCGACCATAAAAAGGTCGACTCCCTCTTGCCCCAAACGCGCGAATGTTCGTAGATCGGTCAACTTCCCATCAAGAGGTAATTGATCCATCTTGAAATCGCCAGTGTGAAGGACGGTGCCAGCCTTGGTATGAATTGCAACTGCGAGTGCATCGGGAATAGAGTGATTGACTGCAACAAATTCACATTCGAATTCCCCAAGCTTGACCTTCTGACCTGCAGTGACTTCTTGTGTCACGGGTGTCATGCGATGCTCTTTTAATTTCTCCGTAATGAATGCAAGTGTCAACTTGGAGCCGATAATTCGAATATCGCCACGCTCGCGCAATAAATAGGGAACAGCACCAATATGGTCCTCGTGGCCATGGGTGAGAATTACAGCTTCAATATCATCGAGGCGCCCTCTGATGTACGAGAAATCAGGGAGGATTAAATCAATTCCCGGTTGATTCTCTTCAGGGAAAAGCACGCCCACATCAACGATAAGTAGTTTTCCATTGCATTCAAAGACGGTCATGTTACGACCGATTTCCCCTAAGCCGCCGAGGGCAACGATTCGTAATCCATCTTTGGCAAGTTCTGGTGGAAGTGAATATTCAGGATGAGCATGTGTCATGAGGAGTATCTAACTTTCATTTGAGGCGAACACGGCCATCTGCAAGATCGCGCCGTAATTGCGCAATCTGCTCTGGCGTCGCATCAACTAGAGGAAGTCGTACGAATCCCCCCGGTAGTCCCATAAGGGTAAGTGCAGCTTTCGTGAGTATCGCACCTTGTGTGCGGAAGGTTCCGGTGTATACCGGAAGAAGTTCTTGGTGAATTGATAGTGCAGTTGAACTATCACCAGCGAACCAACTGTCGAGCATTTGGCGAAGTCGTGCGCCAACTGTGTGGCCACATACGGACACAAATCCAACTGCTCCCACTGAAAGTAGTGGCAGATTCAAAATGTCATCGCCTGAGTAAACGGGTATTCCACTGCGTTTGATGACCCAAGATGTCTCTGCAACATTTCCTTTTGCATCTTTAAGTGCGACGATTCGAGGATGCTCGAAGAGATTGACGATTGTGTCGCTCTCAATTGCTATGCCGGTGCGATGCGGAATGTCGTACATCATTACGGGAAGATCTGTGGCATCGGCGATCGCCCTGAAGTGGGCAGCAACCCCACTTTGCGGCGGCTTGTTGTAGTAAGGGGTGACAACGAGTAAGCCATCAGCACCTGCTGCTTGTGCCTCTTGCCCTTGAATCACGCTATGCGAGGTTTCGTTGTTCCCTGCACCTGCGATTACGTGGATTGAAGGGCCAACCACACGTTTAACAACTTTGATGATCTCAACTTTCTCTTCATCGCTAGTTGTGGGAGCTTCACCTGTGGTGCCATTGACGACGATTCCATCGTGACCAGTTGCAACAAGATGTGCTGCGATCTGCTCCACTCCCGCCCAATCGATTGCCAGCTCCTTCGTAAACGGAGTGACCATGGCGGTGATGAGCCGGCCAAATGGGGGGGTGATGTTCATGGTGGCAAGGCTACCGCGCCGGCTGGTTCAGCGGCGCCTAGGGGGCGACTCGGCCTGACTTCTCAAAGGCGGCATGGGTCAGGGGCATCAAACGTGCAAAGTGCTCTTCCATCTTTTCTGCGACCATCTCGATCTCGCGCTGTGGGTAGCTCGGAAAGTGTGATCCTTCTCGGGTGGTGCGCAGCGAGAGGAAATTCATCAAAGCGCGCGCATTCATCGTGACATACATCGAGGAGAAGAGCCCCACTGGCAATACCGCGCGCGCAACTTCACGTGCGACACCAGCATCGAGCATCTTCTTATACTCTGCATACGCGGCGAGGTATGCCGATTTCATCGATGCAACGGTCAGGGAATGTTGCTCATCGGTGCCATCTACATAGGTGTATGCCCCCGGCTTACCCACTTGCACAAGCGGGCGGTTGCGACCTGGTACATAAAAAATTGGACGGAGTTCGCGATAACGACCACTCTCTTCGTTATAAGAAGCGATTCGGTGGCGCATAAACTCACGGAAGACAAAAATTGGCGCTGAGACAAAAAATGTCATTGAGGTATGTTCAAAGGGTGTGCCATGTCGCTCGCGCGCAAGAAAGTTAATCAATCCGGCGGAACGTTCTGGGTCTTTGCCGATCTCATCAAGCGAGGTCTCGCCAGAAGTTGAAACACGCGCTGCCCAAATAACATCCGCATCGCTGGCGCTATGTTTGACCAACTCAACGGTTACATCATCAAGGAAGACCGGTGCCATCTCTCGCTCGTCGCTAGCCACGACGCAGACCCTACCCTGAGATAGGGCAAGATAGCCTTATGTCTCGCGCGGTGATTCGTGACTCACTCAGCATCTCTATTGCTGTGGGAGCGTATGGTGCAGCCTTTGGCGTGGCGAGCGTGGCGGCAGGATTATCAGTTCTACAAACCTGCGCGCTCTCGCTCCTTCTTTTTAGTGGCGCCTCGCAATTTGCCGTAGCCGGAGTAATTGGCGCAGGGGGTAGCGCGCTGAGCGCGATAGCCGCAAGCGGATTACTCGCCCTTCGCAATGGATTCTACGGTGCGCGCATGGCACCACTTCTGAAGGTTCGCGGCATTAAAAGAATTCTTGCATCGCAAATTACTATTGATGAATCAACTGCGATAGCGCTCGCGCACGAAAGCGAAAGTGAAGCTGATGCGCGAAAAGGGTTCTGGCTAACTGGTGCCGGGATTTACCTCTTTTGGAATCTTGCGACCCTCATCGGCGCACTTGGCGCCAATGCCCTAGGAGATCCGGCGCAGTGGGGCTTAGATGCGACCATCCCCGCGGCATTCCTCGGCCTTCTCTGGCCACGACTAAAAAGTTCCCTCTCTAAATTTGTTGCGATTGGCGCAATTGCACTTGCATTAATCCTGACTCCGTTTCTCACGCCAGGAATACCCATCATCGCGTGCGTGCTCATCCCATTGATTGCAGGATGGCGGGTCCGCTCATGATGTGGGGCGCTGTAATTGGTGCGAGCGTTCTGGCTTTCGCCTTCAAATATATCGGGCAATCCATCCCACAGTCAGCGCTTGCCAACCCGCGCATCGCACGGATTGCAGATCTCATCCCGACGGCGCTTTTGGCAGGGCTAGTAGCGGTGCAGACTTTTGCCGACAAAACAACGTTGGTTATTGACCAGAGAGTGGCAGGGCTAGCAGTTGCGGCTATCGCACTTTACTTGCGTGCGAATTTCCTCGTGATGCTCATTGCTGCAACCGCAACATCTGCACTACTGCATCAGATTTAACGTTACTTGATTAGCCCCAGCGCTAGCAGCTTCTCCTTCAAGACCGCATCACTAGGTTCTGTTAGGTGCGTACCGTCATCAAAAACAATCACAGGAATAGATCGCATTCCACCATTGATTTCAATCACTTTCTCTGCAGCGCTCTCGTCGGCATCAACATCAACCATGGTGTAGGGCACATTCAATTCATTAAGTAGCCGTTTTGATCTACGGCAATCGCCGCACCAATCAGCGCTATACATCGTAATCATGAGCGTTTACCTCCCGTTGCTATCTAGATCAAGAAAATTCTCAAGACCAACCGTTAATCCAGGCGTATTCACCACATTACTAATGCCAAGCAGTACACCTGGCATAAAGCTCTGTCGATCGAGGGAATCATGGCGAATGGTCAAGGTCTCCCCTACGCCACCGAAAATAACCTCTTGGTGTGCGACGAATCCGCGAGCTCGAACGGAATGGATCGGTACATCGCCCACCTTCGCGCCACGTGCACCATCGAGAGACTCTTGCGTGGCATCAGGTATCTGCGCGCTCTTAGCGCTCGCCCGTGCTTGCGAAATAAGCTCAGCGGTGCGCTTAGCGGTTCCACTGGGCGCATCGACTTTATTTGGATGATGGAGTTCAACTATTTCCACAGATTCGAAGAGCGGTGCCGCCTTCTTGGCAAATTCCATCATGAGTATCGCGCCCAATCCGAAATTGGGCGCAATCAAAATTCCTACTGATGGGGCCTTCGCCAATTGGCTTTTCACCATTGCTAATCGTTGCTCATCAAAACCTGTCGTGCCAACAACTGCATGAATTCCGTTTTCAATTAAGAACTCTAAGTTCTTCATCACTGCATCTGGCGTGGTGAAATCAACGACGACCTCTGCTTTATTGGCAACTAAAGCATCGAGTGAATCTCCGAGATCCAATGCAGCGACAACTTCCATATTTGGCGCATTGGTAACTGCATCAACGACTGTGCTTCCCATCTTCCCGCGCGCACCCAGAACTCCTACGCGAATCATTTGGCCACCGCCGATGCGAAGTGCGAGCTCTTTTTATACGGGCCCACTACAGCAAGCGTTGGCTGGGTGGTGAATATTTCGGAGGCGAGCTGCGCAATCTGGTCTTGATCGACCGAACGTACGCTTGCGAGGATCTCATCCATACTCTTAATTTCACCATAAACTAACTCGCTCTTGCCGATTCGAACCATTCTCGAGCCAGTGTCCTCTTGGCCCAAAACCATTGAGCCTGCTACTTGGCCCTTGGCTCGCTCCAGTTCTTCATCGGAGAGCCCGGAATTCACCACATCTCCAAGAACATCGCGGAAGATAGTCGTTACCTCGTGTGACTTCTCTGGATTGCATCCTGCGTAGAGCGAAAGGATCCCTCCCCCGGCAAATTGCTGCATAGATGCGTAGACCGAATAGGCAAGGCCGCGCTTCTCGCGGACCTCTTGAAATAGCCTCGAAGACATACCGCCACCTAATGCAGAGGTGAGCACCGAGAGTGCAAACCGGCGTTCATCGCTCCGATCAATTGATGGAAAACCAAGAAGAATATTTGCCTGTTCGCTCTTTCGATAAATGAGTCCAATCTCGCCGCGACCACGCGCTTTCACTTTCGCTGTTGGGCGAAGCGCTGCTGGCTTAGCAGATGAATCAAGAAATCCGCCAAGCAATCGTGTGACCTGCTCGACCACTCGTTCATGACTGACATTTCCAGCAACGGCAACGACAAGATTCTCTGGTAAATATTTTTTCTTGTAGTAATCGTTAACTGAGCGGCGCGTCATATTAGTAATGGAATCAACGGTGCCGAGAATCGGGCGGCCGATTGGAGTATCGCCAAAAAGTGTTTCGGAGAATAAATCGTGAACTAAATCTCCTGGATCATCATCGCGCATCGCGATTTCTTCCAAAACGACAGTTCGCTCGGAATCTACATCTTCACTTCTAACAAGTGAGTCGCAAATCATGTCGCAAATAACTTCTGCTGCAATCGAGAAATCAGTATCAATCACGCGGGCATAGAAGCAGGTGTACTCCTTGCCAGTGAACGCATTCATCTCGCCACCAACCGCATCGACTGCCGCGGAGATATCAAGAGCAGAACGCGTGGTAGTTCCTTTGAAGAGTAAATGCTCGAGGAAATGTGATGCACCTGCGACCGACGGGCTCTCATCTCGCGAACCCACATTGGCCCAAATACCAAAAGCAACGCTACGAACAGTCGGGACTTCTTCCGTCACGATCCGAAGACCTGACGGAAGAACCGTCCGAGTGACCGTCATAGCGCGTGCTTTACTGGCTAATTATTCTGCGTTAGCAAGGACTGGTTCGAGAGAGAGCTTGCCCTTCTCGTCGATCTCACCGATGACTACTTCGATTTGATCGCCAACCTTCATGACATCTTCAATATTTTCGATGCGCTTGCCGCCATGCATCTTGCGAATTTGCGAGACGTG
>CAZLOJ010000032.1:10172-12645 GCA_964561165.1 uncultured Bifidobacterium sp.
CTTCAATATTTTCGATGCGCTTGCCGCCATGCATCTTGCGAATTTGCGAGACGTGTAGGAGCCCATCTTTTCCTGGGTAAAGGGTGATGAATGCACCGAAGTTAGCAATCTTTACAACGGTACCGTTGTACTTCTCGCCGACCGTTGGCACGTGTGGGTTGGCGATAGCCATTACGCGCGCCTTTGCCGCCTCGGCAGCAGACCCTTCAGTTGAACCAATGTAAATGGTTCCATCATCTTCAATTGAGATTTCTGCGCCAGTTTGATCCTGGATCTCATTGATGACTTTGCCCTTTGGCCCAATGACAGCGCCAATCTGATCAGGGTTGATCTTCACAGTGATGATCCGAGGTGCAAGCAAGCTCATCTCGTCTGGAGTGTCGATTGCGCTATTCATGATTCCAAGAATGGTTAGTCGCGCTTCCTTAGCTTGGAGAAGTGCGCCAGCAAGTACTGATGCTGGAATACCGTCGAGCTTGGTATCTAATTGAAGCGCAGTAACGAATTCTTTCGTTCCGGCTACCTTGAAATCCATATCTCCAAAGGCATCTTCAGCGCCGAGGATGTCCGTGATTGCCACGTACTCGGTCTTGCCATCTACCTCATCAGAGATCAATCCCATTGCAATTCCTGCAACCGGCGCCTTGAGTGGAACACCAGCGTTGAGCAGTGCGAGAGTTGAGGCGCAAACCGAACCCATGGATGTTGATCCATTAGAGCCAAGAGCCTCTGACACCTGTCGAATTGCATAAGGGAATTCTTCACGTGATGGAAGGACAGGAAGGAGCGCACGCTCGGCGAGCGCACCATGTCCGATTTCGCGACGCTTTGGTGAACCAACGCGTCCAGTCTCACCAGTTGAATATGGTGGGAAATTGTAATTGTGCATATAACGCTTGGTTGTCTCTGGATTGAGAGTGTCGAGCTGTTGCTCCATCTTCAACATGTTCAAGGTGGTGATTCCCATAATTTGAGTCTCGCCACGCTCGAAGAGAGCAGAACCGTGAACGCGGGGAACTACCTCAACCTCGGCAGTGATTGGACGGATATCGCGCGGACCGCGGCCATCGATTCGAATCTTCTCGCGAAGTACGCGCTCTCGAACCAACTTCTTTTGGAGTGATTTGAACGCAGCCTTAATTTCCTTTTCGCGCCCTTCGAACTCTGTCGCAAGATCTTCCATAACGCTTGCTTGGATCGAATCTAACTTCTCTTCACGATCAGCCTTGGAAACTATCGCGAGCGCCTTTGCAGTCTCATCTTTGACCTTCTTTGCGACCGCTTCTGCAGCGTCGCTTTGGTAATCAAGGAAGACTGGGAATTCAGCAGTCGGCTTTGCTGCGACCTTTGCTAATTCAATCTGCGCTTCGCAAAGTGCACGGATGAAAGGTTTCGCTGCATCAAGTCCCGCACCGACAATCTCTTCGGTAGGTGCTTGCGCGCCGCCCTTGATGAGATCAATCGTGCGCGTAGTGGCTTCAGCTTCAACCATCATGATTGCAACATCATCGCTAGCAATACGTCCAGCAACGACCATGTCGAATACTGCGCGCTCGAGCTCAGCGTGTGATGGGAATGCAACCCATTGGCCATCGATGAGCGCAATACGCACGCCGCCGATTGGGCCAGAGAATGGCAAGCCAGCAAGTTGTGTTGACATCGATGCTGCATTGATTGCGACGACGTCGTACAGGTGAGTTGGGTTGAGTGAAAGTACGGTAACTACGATTTGAACTTCGTTACGAAGGCCCTTCACGAATGATGGTCGTAGTGGTCGATCGATCAGACGGCAGGTGAGGATTGCATCTTCACTTGGTCGTCCTTCGCGACGGAAGAAGGATCCTGGAATGCGGCCAACCGCATACATTCGCTCTTCTACATCCACTGTAAGTGGGAAGAAATCGAATTGATCTTTTGGATTCTTGGATGCAGTAGTTGCTGAGAGCAACATGGTGTCTTCGTCGAGAGTTACGACCGCAGAACCTGCTGCTTGACGAGCAAGGCGCCCGGTTTCGAAGCGGATAATCCGCTTTCCAAATTTTCCGTTATCGATTACTGCTTCTGATGAATGAACTGTTGTGTCGTGACCCGACATGGGTCGTCTCCATATCTCGCGATTTACTTTCGCTACCTGCGATGGAGATCATCGATCGAAGCTGTCGGTTTACTGTAGGTATCCGAGAGCCACTACCGAGGACCCCAACCTATTGAGCGAGGGTTCGCGCCTAGTTTTATTTTTCTATTTGTATTATCGGCGCAGGCTAAGGCGATCAACGATTGAGCGGTACCGCTCGATGTCGACCTTTTCCAAATATTGAAGCAAGCGGCGGCGACGTCCAACTAAAAGCAAAAGTCCTCGACGACCATGATGGTCGTTTGCATTACTCTTCAAATGCTCAGTGAGATCACTGATGCGCTGCGAGAGCATCGCAATCTGTGATTCCGGGCTGCCGGTGTCTACAGCAGAGTTGCC
>CAZLOJ010000033.1:0-12598 GCA_964561165.1 uncultured Bifidobacterium sp.
GGACCTGCTGGTCCAGTTTCTCCTTGAATCCCCTGCAAGCCTTGCGCTCCCGTTGCACCTGCAGCGCCTGTTGCGCCTTGCAATCCTTGCAAGCCGCGCGGACCAATTTCACCCTGCGCACCAGCAGCTCCCGCTAACCCAGTTGCACCTGTCGCGCCGGCAGGACCTGCCACGCCTGCGACACCGGCGCTTCCTTGAGCACCTGCAGGACCTGCGGGACCCGCAGGACCAGTTGGTCCAATGGGACCGGCAGGACCAACTGGTCCTACATCGCCTGCACCACCTGTTGAAATTCCCGCGGGGCCTCGATCGCCATCTCTTCCATTTGATCCATCTCGTCCATCTTTTCCATTGGCGCCATCTTTTCCATTTGCACCAGCTTTACCAATCGCACCCGCAACTCCAGCTGAGCCAACCAAACTTTTTGGGAGCGGCCATGCATTCTTACTTTTTGGTCCGTAAATATTCATCGAAACGGTATCGATGTAAAAATCTCCATTTGTGCCAAGAGTAGAACTCGGCGCACCAATTCCATTTCGTAACGTGTTAACAACAACTGAAGAGGTAGTCCGTCCAGCTCTCTTAATGGCAACTTTCTTCACGGATTTAACTTTTGCTTGGCTCGGTTGCGCGCCAATGATGGGTTGAGCGATGAGAACTAGAGAGATTGCCACTACAGCAGATGAAATTACGGGACGATGCGTTGCGACAGCGCTCACGATTGCCTCCAACGCTGAGGCGAATGGGGAAGTCCCAGCCGTGAAACTGAGAAGCACCTGAGCGCGACACCAAGTCAAGAACGATTACTTTCTGTTGACAACCGTCAGAAACCGCCTGAAATATGGACTTTTGCCCCAAGCCCACCGAAAATCTCGTGAAAATTCCAGCCTAGACCGGCCAATTTATTCACAAACGGCTCTAAGAGTTCCCAACTACTCTCCACAGAGAGGTAGAGCAATCTTCGAGGTATCCGCAGGGTGCGAGGCCCTGTGAACGATGAATAGAAGGAGTACTAGATGAAAAAGAGCATCAAGCTCGCCGCAGTTACAGCGGTGGCAGCTCTCACACTCGGGTCAGCTTCAGCGGCAATCGCTGATGATCGAGGACGCGGGATGGGTCCGGGCGGTCCAAAGGGTGGAATGCACAAAGGCGGAATGCACATGGATGGTCCACGAGATGGTGGCGCCGGCGTCGCCGCAGTTCTTGCAGAGCTCGTGAAAGCCGGCACCATCACGCAAGCACAATCTGATGCAATTTCGAAGGCGCTTGTAAATGCTCCCGCTGCAGCAAAAGCTGCCGCAGAAGCACAGAAAGCCGCTCATGAGAAACTCATCGCAGACACAGTTGGACTTGCATGGGCAGATATCGAAACCCGTCTCAAAGCTGGAGAGACACTTGCAGCAATTGCAGGCGCAAAGAAAGATGCTTTGATCGCAGCTCTCGTCAAAGAGGCAACCGATCGCATCACTGCTGATGTTGCTGCAGGACGCCTCACTGAAGCGCAGGCAACTCAGCTCAAGACTGGTTTGACCGAGCGAATCACCGCTGATGTATCCAGCGTGCACAAAGCACCGGGTGCAAAAGGCAAGGGAATCAAGGGTGGGCTAACCAAACCAGCTCCCGCTCCTTCCGCTTCTGCAACCACTGGTGCCACTAACGCGAAGAGCAAAGGCAAAGTCGTTGTGAAGCAGGTAAAGACCGTCACAACCAAGAAGGCTGCATAAGTAATAACCCCCTAAAGAGAAGAGGCGCGCGTGGAGTAGAAATCCACCGCGCCTCTTCTTTTTTCTGAGAGTATCCCCCCATGAAAATCCATATTGCCAGCGACCATGCAGGCTTTGCTTATAAAACCTTGATCATCAGTCACCTTCACCTCAACGGCCACGAGGTCGTCGACCACGGCCCATTCGAATACGAAGCGCTCGATGATTACCCAGTCTTCTGCCTACGCGCCGCCGAAGCAGTATCGGCAGAACCTGGCGCACTCGGCATCGTTCTTGGTGGCTCCGGAAACGGCGAACAGATTTCAGCTAATAAAGTTGCAGGTATTCGCGCGGCGCTCGCATGGAAACCCGAAATCGCGCAACTAGCTCGCCAACATAACAATGCAAATGTCCTCTCAATCGGCGAGCGCATGCATAGCGAAAAAGAGGCCCTTGCGATTGTTGACGCATTCCTCGCAACTGATTACTCCGGCGAAGATCGACATACGCGTCGGATTGACATGATTAGCGAATACGAAGAGAGCAAGAAACTTCCGCCACTCTAATTCTCAACTCTTGTAGTAGAAAAAATCCGTAACCTCATGCTCTTTCGTTAAGCCCTGTTCTTCAAAACGTGTCAGTGGTCGATGAGCAGGGCGGGAAACTTTGCCACCAGTAAATTCCGCAACATTCGCAAACTCAGATTCAATCCAATCGGCGTAGGGCGCCCAATCAGTGGCGACATGTAGCAACCCCTTCGGTATCAATTTTGTAGCGAGTAAGGGAATGAACTCCCCCTGCAGTAAACGCCGCTTATGGTGGCGCAACTTCTGCCAAGGGTCAGGAAAATATATTCGAATTTCATCAAAGCTTTCGTCAGCAAAGCCTCGCTCGAGAAACTCCTTCACATCCGCATGCACGATACGAACATTTTCAAGCCCTGATTTCTCGATCCGCCATAACAAGGAACCGACTCCGGGTTTATGTACTTCGATGGCGATGATTGCAGTATCAGGATCGGCTTGTGCCATCGCTGCCGTCGCCTCTCCCATTCCACTTCCAATCTCTAACACTCGTCGCTTCGCTTGAGGAAAGATTGTGCGCACATCTATGGACGCGTCAGTAGTCGAACGGGCGAGAATGAATCGCTCACCCAAGCGCTCGATGGCCCCCTCTTGGGCAGGGGTGATCCGGGCGCCACGAAGCTTGTACGTCCGAATGGAATTAGGGTGCTCTGACTTATTGGTGTCATTGGTGCGTTCCACAAGGTAAGGGTGCCATTAATGGGACAGATTCAACGCACTGATGGTTGGATAGAGCCCTCTTTTAATCTCTCAAAGGAGCCACCCCGTGCCTGGAGTCAATCTCACTCACGAAGAAGCGCTTGCTCGTTCTGCACATTTAAGCGTCGATAGCTACCACGTCGATCTCGACCTCACCACAGGCGCAGAAACTTTCCGCGCGAGGACCACGGTGAAGTTTCGCAGTAGCAAACCAGGGTCAAGCACCTTCATCGATGCCGTGGGAAAGACCATGCACAGCGCAACCCTTAACGGTGTTGCTCTCGAACCTTCAGCTTTCGATGGCGAGAGCATCCACCTTTCAAATCTTGCTGCCGAAAATACCCTTGTCGTCGACCTTGAGGGGGTTTACTCCGTAACGGGAGAAGGGCTCCATCGCTTTGTTGATCCTTCTGATTCAGAGGTTTATCTCTATACACAATTCGAAGTCGCTGATGCGCGTCGAATGTATGCATGCTTCGACCAACCTGACCTCAAGGCAACTTTCACACTGAGCGCCATTACACCACAGCACTGGGAAGTCATTTCCAACAATCCTGTTGCAGAGAGTATAGATCTCGCCGATAACAAGAAGAGTGTCTTCTTCACCACCACTCCTGTCATGTCAACCTACATCACCGCGCTTGTTGCCGGTCCATATCACAAGGAATTTGATGTCTATAAAGGTGAGAAGGAAGTACCGCTGGGTATTTACTGCCGTAAATCACTGGCTAAGCACCTCGACGCCAGCGAAATCTTCCTCATCACCAAACAAGGGTTCGAATATTTCGAGCGAGAGTTTGGTCTTGCCTATCCGTTTGAAAAATACGATCAACTCGCTGTCGCTGAGTTCAATGCTGGAGCGATGGAAAACGCTGGGTGTGTCACCTTCGCTGAGGATTACTTCGTCTTTAGAAGCAAAGTGACTGATAAGAATTACAACTGGCGCGCGAATGTCATTCTCCACGAGATGGCACACATGTGGTTTGGCGATCTTGTCACAATGTCGTGGTGGGATGACCTCTGGCTCAACGAATCATTTGCCGAGTGGGCTTCGTATACCGCCCTCGCTGATGCGACTAAATTCAAGAATTCGTGGACCACATTCAACGCGGAACGAAAAAACTGGGCGTATCGCCAGGATCAGCTTTCTTCTACACACCCAATTGTCGTGGATATGCACGACCTCGAAGCGGTGCGCACTAACTTTGATGGAATTACATATGCAAAGGGCGCATCCGTCCTGCAACAGTTGGTAGCTCACGTTGGCAAGGCAAATTTCGTCGCAGCGCTCAAGAAATATTTCGCAAAGCATGCATGGAAGAACACCACGTTAAACGACCTACTCGTCGAGCTCGAGGCAACCAGTGGTCGCGATCTCAAACCATGGGTTGCTACCTGGCTCTGCACCGCTGGCGTCAACACCCTTCGCCCTGAAGTTTCTGTGAGTGATGGCAAATATTCTTCTGTTGTCGTCAAACAAGAACCACCAAAGATGCCTGTTGGCTCAAGTGAACTTCGCCCACACAGAATGTCAGTTGGTATTTATGACCTCGTGGACGAGAAACTCGTGCGACGAATTAGCCACGAACTCGATGTGATTGGCGCAGCAACAACTGTTGATGCGTTCAAGGGAGAAAAGGAGGGAGATCTCATTCTGATCAATGATGGCGATCTCTCTTACGGAAAGCTTCGCTTCGACAGCAAGTCGGTCAAAACGCTCATCCAAAAACTCTCTGGTGTTGAAGATCCGCTCACTCGAGCGCTCTGTTGGTCTGCCACATGGGACATGCTCCGCGATGGCGAACTCAGCGCAAGTGAGTATGTGCCGATGGCCGTGACTGGTCTCTCGACGGAAAAAGATGTATCAGTGGTTTCTATGACGCTCATGCAATTGGGAACCGCGGTCGAGCTTTATGCCTGCGATGAAAATCGCGACAAGGTCCGCGAGCAAGTTGCAAACGGCGCGGAAATTCTTCTTGAACAAGCAAAAGAAGGAAGCGATATGCAATTGCAGTATGCGCGCTCCTTCGCCTCGTTTGCCTTCTCCGATCGACAACACTCGCGTATCAAAGACATGCTCGATGGCAGACTCCCCGGCCTAGTTGTTGATGCTGATCTTCGTTGGCATTTCATCAATTGCCTTGCTGAACGAGGCAAAGTTGTTGGCGCAACGATTGACGCAGAGTTAGAACGCGATAACACAGCAAGTGGCCATAAATATGCCGCTTCCGCGCGAGCATCGCTACCAACTGCTGAGGCAAAAGAGGCTGCTTGGCAGAACGCACTTGGCGGCGAGCTCTCTAACCACATTCATGATGCAACCATTGCAGGATTTAATCGTCCACTACAACGTTCACTGACCAAGGGCTACATCGACAAGTACTTCGACTGCTTGATCACGACGTGGGAGAAACTTTCCTATGAATTGGCATCGACCATCGTTACTGGCTTCTTCCCGTCGTACCAAGTGAATGACGAAGTTCTCGCCAAGTGCGAAAAATGGCTCAATGAAACCGGCAGCGATGCACCAGCGGCTTTACGTCGTTTTGTTAGTGAGAACCGCGATGCGCTTGCGCGTGCAATCAACGCACAGAAGGTTGATGCTCGCTATTAATCGTTGAGGCTAAAAGATGGGTATTCGTCGGTGACAAGTAAGAATGCGTACCCAAAAACTCGATTCCAAAACCGAGTTGCACCAAAGAGGACTTCGGCAACAGCTTGTGGCATCTCTTTGGTGAAGATCACAGCAAACCATCCAACAATGAGCATAATCAATGCGTAAATCGTGTAAAGCAGTCCAACAATATAAAGCGGAATAGCCAAGAGCCATTTCACAAGTGGGAGTAGGCGATTTAATTTCTTGCCGCCTTCAACGTCAGGAAAAACCACGCGCACCGAACTATTCGGTTCGATTGATGGATAGTTGTCATTGAGCAAAAGGGCATACGCAGTTATCCGTGTCGACAACTCAAGAACAGCTTGGTTGAAGCGGAGCGCATAACTTGGATACACCCCACGAAAGACGATTGCCAGAAGCACTGGAAAGACCAACATTCCTAATCCAAAGCTCATCGCTTCGCCCCCGCCAGGGGCAAATGCTGCTGCAAAAATCAGAACGGGAACGATGAGTACGTAGCGAAAGAGAACGCTGATTTGATCCCGGTTCTCGAGCTTTACTTCGATATAGGTTTCAATTTGGTTGGACATTTGTCACTACCTGATTTCTGAGAGTGCGTTCCCGGAATTGTTTCGTTTCTCTCTCGGACGATGCACCGCATATCCGACTACCACAATTGTAAGAAAGAGACCCAGAGGTGCAATAACGAAATAGAGCACAGTTTGAACAGCGGTCAGGCCTTCTCCAGGCTCTGCGCTCCCCTCTTGTGCGACTGCAAAAGCAGGCGTGGCGATAAAAGTTAGCGCGGCTACGCAAGCGCTCTTAATCCATGTAAAAAATTTAGCGTTCATAGTGGAGATACCTTATCCGAATCAGGCTCGATGCGCGGCTACGCCAAAAGGTTCTAGGTATGGCACCCATCGGGGGTCAGCGCGACCTGTTCCAAGAATTCGCCACGCAGCGCCTGATGGTTCATGCGGTGGACGTTTGAGCTTCCATCCCAAATCTTTCAGAGTGCGATCGGCTTTGGCGTGGTTGCAACGATGGCAAGCCGAGACGACGTTCTCCCACGTGTGGCCACCACCGCGCGAGCGCGGCATCACATGATCGATACTCGCCGCCGGTGCTTGGCAATAAACACACTTTCCACCATCGCGGGCAAAGATTGCGCGACGAGTGAGCGGAACAGAGTTGCGATAAGGAACACGGACGTACCGTTGCAAACGAATGACAGTAGGAAGGGAGATATCTCCTGCTGGGTGTTGGATAACAGTTCCAGATTCTTCAATCACCGCAGCTCGCTGATTGAGAACGAGAACTAACGCGCGTCTCTCGGATACGACACAGAGCGGTTCAAAGGTCGCATTGAGGACTAGGGCGTTAGGCATCACTACTCCCCTCTGGAACTCGGGAACCACCCGATGGCTCAATCTTGGTAAGAAAGCGTCCAGAACTCCAGCATTGACGCGAGGGAAATGGGTAACTATCTGATGAAGATTTGCCTACGCTAGAGGGGTGATGCGCCCCGAAACCCGTCGAGAGCCCCTGGTAGAGGAGATGTTCGGCCGACCGGTTGCAGACCCATATCGCTGGCTTGAAGCGGGCGATAGCGATCAGGTCCGCCAATGGTCTGGCGCGCAGGATGCGCTCTGGCAAGAACACATCACCACGCTCTCAGGTCGCTCTCAATGGAGCGCAAGGTTGCGCGAATTGCTCAGTGCGGGGTATCAATCCCCACCCGTGTGGCGAGGTGCGCGCGAATTTTTCATGCGCCGAAGCGCCGAGAATGAATTGGGAATTCTCTACACAAGAAAAGATTCTGCAAGTGAACTAGAAGTTCTACTCGATCCATTAGAGATAAATCCTGGTGGTACGACAACTTTAGATTCATGGCAACCTTCGAAAGAGGGTGATCAACTTGCTTATCAACTTTCAACGGGTGGCACCGAAGAGAGCACGTTATATGTCCTTGATGTCGAAACGCACGAGATTATCGATGGCCCGATTGACCGAGCGCGCTATTCCCCCATCGCTTGGCTTCCCGGTGGTAAGGCGTTCTACTACGTCCGACGTCTTGCCCCAGATTTGGTCAAGAAAGAAGAGCAGCAATATCACCGTCGCGTGTATTTCCATATTGTTGGAACTGATTCCGCAGAAGATGTAGAAATTTTTGGCTCCGGCCTTGAAATGACAAATTACTACGGCGTAACTGTTTCTATGGATGGACGTTGGCTCACACTTAGTGCAAGTGCTGGGACGGAACCACGAAATGATCTTTGGTTGGCGGATCTTCATGCTTCGTCACCAAGTGCGCCGAAATTCATTTTGATTCAAAGCGCGGAGAGCGATGCACAAACCTCACTTGAACCACTGCGCAATGGACAGATTCTCATTGGCACGAACTTTGATGCGCCGCGCGGGCGAATTTGTATCTCATCTCCTAAAACTCTGCTCTCTGTTGGTGAATCTGCAGAATGGCGCGATCTCGTTCCTGAAGATCCCGAGGCAGTCATGAGTGGATGGGCGGTGCTCGATGGTCCATTGATGCCGGCGAGCATGTTGCTCGTGCTTTGGACTCGCCACACGGTCAGTGAAATCACCGTGCATTCACTCGAAACAGGTGAACGACAGAGCACCATCCCACTGCCCGGCCTTGGAACTGTTACCGGTATTTCAGTTCGACCTGAAGGTGGCCACGAAGCTTGGTTTGGATACACCGATCACATCACTCCGCCCACTATTTACTCATTCGATGGCAGAACGCTTGAGGTAAATAAGTATGCAGATCCACCCGGAGCAGTGGTGGTGCCGAAAGTCTTTGCGCAGCTAATTACCTATACATCTTTTGATGACACCCAGGTTCGGATGTTCATTCTCTCGCCGAACGAAGTAGCCGATATGCCACGTCCCACAGTTCTCTATGGATATGGCGGCTTTGGAGTGGGATTGAATCCAGCTTTTTCCGCAAGCGCGCTGGCGTGGGTGGAAGCTGGTGGCATCTGGGCTGTTGCGAATATTCGCGGTGGCGATGAAGAAGGGGAAGAGTGGCACCGCCAAGGTATGCGTGGTGAGAAACAGAATGTGTTCGATGATTTTATCTACGCTGCGAAATATCTCATTGATAAAGGTTGGACCTCGAGCGAGAAGCTAGCGATTGAAGGCGGGTCGAATGGTGGGTTGCTAGTTGGCGCGGCGCTTACTCAACGACCAGATCTCTTTGCCGCCGTTGTCTGTTCGGCACCGCTACTTGACATGGTGCGCTACGAATTACATGGGCTCGGTGCAACGTGGAGCGATGAGTACGGATCTGCTGCCATCGAAGAAGAATTTGAGTGGCTTATTGGATATTCCCCGTATCACCAGGTTCACGAAGGCGAGCGCTATCCCGCGACGCTCTTTACGGTGTTCGAAGGTGACACTCGCGTCGACCCACTTCATGCCCGAAAGATGTGTGCCGCGCTCCAACATGCACAGGACCAGGCGAGCGAGAGACCGATACTCATTCGAGCGGAGCGAAATGTCGGACACGGTTCGCGTTCACTGACTCGCACCATAGATCTAACCGCAGACTCTCTAGCATTTATCTCTAGATGGACCGGACTAGCTAACGACGGAGGAATGGCACGATGAACGAAGCCCTCATGCAATTCGCTGATTGGTTCGCAGGCGCTCCACTTCGGATTGCCACCGTTATTGCTATTGCAATCGTTGTGCACTTCTCAGCCCATCGTGCGATTTCCCGCTCCATGAACAAGCTCATCGCAAAGACAGATCGTGGCGCGGAAAATCGAGCTGCTGAACGCGCGCGCACTATTGGAGCGCTCCTACGAAGTTCAGTTAGCGCACTTACTTTTATAGTTGCTGGCGCGATGATTCTCGATCAACTTGGTTTAAATCTTGGGCCACTACTAACATCGGCTGGAGTTGTTGGTGTTGCACTTGGCCTTGGCGCCCAAACCATCGTCCGCGACATTCTCTCTGGCCTTTCGATGCTCATTGAAGATCAATACGGGGTGGGCGATCGGGTTCAACTCTTGGATGTCAGCGGCGTTGTGGTTAATGTGGGAATGCGAATTACCACTATTCGTGATGACGCAGGCGTGCTCTGGTACTTGCGAAATGGCGAGATACTAAAAGTGGGCAATCACTCGCAATAACTACTGATTCATTAAGAAGTTTGCGGCGCCTTCGAGATATCCCCAAAGCTCACCGTATAACTCTTCACTCAAGCCCATCTGTTCGACAGCAGGCTTCATACAGGCAAGCCATGCATCCCGCTCTGCAATTCCGATTGAATAGGGAGCATGGCGCATCCGAAGGCGCGGGTGGCCACGTTCATCGGAATAGGTGTGCGGTCCGCCCCAATATTGCTCAAGGAACATTCGTAATCGTCGAGCCGCCGCCACAAAATCTTCATCTGGGTACATCGGTTTGAGAATGTCGTTTACTTTGACGTTCTCGTAAAAATTATCAACTAGCTTTTCGAATGCAGCAGCTCCCCCGAAACGCTCGTAGAAGTTCTCACTCACCCTCGAAATACTCCTGGAGGAAAGTTTTCTCGCCTTCGGAGAGTGGACGTGATGATTTAGTAGCCATATCTACCGCAACTTGCACAGTGCGCGCCTTCGCGACAACCTCGCCATCGACATGAATCTCGTAAGCCAACCCAAACGATGATGTACCGATGCGATGGACCCATAACTCAACGTGCGCATTGACGCCACCTTGGTAGATCGGTGCGATGTAATCGACCTCAGCACGAGCCACGACCATGTCAAAAAGGATGGGTGCTTGGTTCTTTCGTTGCCGCGCATAAACCGTGAAATCCACGCGGGCTTCTTGCACGAAAGTTAAGTAGGTAGCGTTATTAACGTGGCCAAAACCATCGAGATCGCCCCATCGAACTTGTAGTGGATAGGTATGTCGCATTATCTAGTCAACTTTCTGTATGTCACTCGGTGTGGGCGCGCTGCTTCAGGACCAAGTCGTTCAATCTTATTTGCTTCGTACGATTCGAAGTTGCCTTCGAACCAGAACCAATTCGAATCACCTTCGTAGGCAAGAATATGTGTAGCGACTCGATCAAGGAACCAGCGATCGTGCGAGATCACTACTGCGCACCCTGGAAAATTAAGAAGCGCATTCTCAAGGCTGCCAAGTGTTTCGACATCAAGGTCATTAGTTGGCTCATCGAGGAGGAGGAGGTTTCCACCCATTTTCAAGGTGAGCGCAAGGTTCAATCGATTCCGCTCGCCACCTGAGAGTACGCCAGCTGGTTTTTGTTGGTCTGGACCCTTGAAACCAAATGTCGAGACGTACGCGCGCGATGGAATCTCCACTTGGCCGACTTTCATAATGTCTAAGCCTTCAGAGACAACTTCCCAGAGCGTCTTCTTGGGATCGATTCCCGAGCGATTCTGATCAACATAAGAGATTGATACTGTTTCACCGACTTTAATCGAGCCACTATCTGGTTTCTCTAACCCTTGAATCATCTTAAAGAGCGTCGTTTTACCAGCGCCGTTTGGGCCGATGACGCCAACGATTCCGTTGCGCGGCAATGTGAAGGAGAGGCCATCGAAGAGCAAACGATCGCCAAAACCTTTGACGAGATTCTCCACCTCGACGACAACATTGCCAAGGCGTGGTCCGGGTGGAATTTGAATCTCCTCGAAATCAAGCTTGCGCATCTTCTCTGCTTCAGCAGCCATCTCTTCATACCGCGCTAGACGAGCCTTCTGTTTGACTTGACGACCTTTAGAGTTCTGTCGAACCCAATCAAGTTCTTCAGCAAGACGCTTCGCACGTTTGGCATCCTTTTGGCCTTCAATTTTCAAACGCTGCGCTTTCGTTTCCAAGTAAGTCGAATAATTGCCTTCATAGGGATAGGCCCGACCGCGATCAAGTTCGAGAATCCATTGCGCGACATTGTCGAGGAAGTACCGATCATGTGTAATCGCAACAACAGTGCCGTTGTACTTCGCAAGATGTTGTTCCAACCAAAGCACCGATTCGGCATCTAAGTGGTTGGTGGGCTCATCCAATAGCAATAGATCAGGTGCTTGCAAAAGCAATTTACAGAGCGCAACGCGACGGCGCTCCCCACCGGAGAGTACTTTCACATCGGCATCTGGGGGCGGACATCGAAGCGCATCCATTGCCTGTTCAAGACGAGAATCAATCTCCCATGCATTTGCATGATCTAGCTTCTCCTGAAGATCGCCCATCTCCGCGAGCAACTTGTCGTAATCGGCATCTGGCGCAGACATCAACTCAGAAATCTCGTTAAAGCGTGCAAGCATCTCCATGATCTCTGCAACGCCCTCTTGCACATTCTCGAGAACATTCTTCGCCTCATTAAGGGGTGGCTCTTGAAGCAGGATTCCAACTGTATAGCCCGGGGTGAGGTATGCCTCTCCATTAGAGGGCTGCTGTAATCCCGCCATAATTTGCAGGACAGTGGATTTACCTGCTCCATTTGGCCCGACCACACCAATCTTCGCCCCAGGCAAGAACATGAGGGTGACGTCATCGAGAATTACCTTGTCCCCGTGCGCTTTGCGCGCCTTTTTCATCGTGTAAATGAACTCAGCCATAGCACGCACCTTATCGCCTCAAAGGTTCTCGCTATGAACCGATACCATTGACGGTAACTGACTTCCCTCATGCGCCTGTAGCTCAGTCGGATAGAGCACCCGCCTTCTAAGCGGGTTGTCGCAGGTTCGATTCCTGCCAGGCGCGCACCTATTTGCTACGTCAAGGCTTTAATTCGCCCCCTGATTTTGATCCATCGATTGGCGCCTGCATGCTTAGATCTTTTCTTCCCTCGATGCCAAGCTTGCGATAGATAATGATAGTTTCTTGTCGAATAAGTGATTCCGAATAACCCATTGATTGAGCAATAGTTGCATTTGTTTTTCCCTCTTGGATTAATTCGAGAATTAACTCTTGGCGCTCAGTGAGCCGTGGGCCATTTCGGTTCTCATTTCGTATGC
>CAZLOJ010000034.1:0-12074 GCA_964561165.1 uncultured Bifidobacterium sp.
CAGTGATTCCACTGAGGGATGGCGCACGATCTGTGTTAACGCTAGATCGCGCGCTCCATAACCACAATAATTGAGGCGGTTGCCATGCCCCTATTCTCCCTGGAGCTAGGCCAAAGCGTCAACCCCTACTTGACCCCTGATGGCGCCAAGGTGAGTGAGATCAGTCGCAGACTGCACCTTTAGAGGCCGATCCGACCAGTTTGCTGTACTTGGCCAAGACGCCCCGCGTATATCGGTGTGAGAGCGGCTGCCACCCTTTCTTCCGTTCGGCAAGCTCGCCCTCTGAGACCAGTAGATCCAATTGACGAGTCTTGGTGTTAATTCGAATGATGTCGCCATTTCGCACGAATGCAATCGGGCCACCATCGACCGCCTCTGGAGCAATATGGCCAACGCAAAGACCCGTCGAGCCGCCAGAGAATCGACCATCGGTGAGGAGCATCGTCGTCTTACCTAAACCTGCGCCTTTTATAGCGCCAGTGATCATCAACATCTCACGCATACCTGGACCGCCTTTTGGTCCTTCGTAGCGAATGACAAGAACATCTCCGGCTTGAATTGTGCCATTCTCGAGCGCATCCATCGCCTCGCGCTCTCGTTCAAATACGCGCGCAGGTCCCTCGAAAGTTTCGATTCCGATTCCCGCAGTCTTTGTTACTGCACCTTCCGGCGCGAGCGAACCGTGCAAGATGGTGATGCCGCCGGTGGTATCCATCGGGCTCTTTGTTGCGCGGAGAATTTCGCCATCGGGATCTGGTGGGGCAATGTGCGCCAAATTCTCGGCCATCGTTTTACCGGTAACAGTAAGTGTGTCGCCATGTAGTAACTTCGCATCAAGGAGCGAGCGAAGCACGACCGGAACGCCACCAACTTTGTCAACATCGCTCATCACATAGCGACCAAATGGTTTGAGATCGCCAAGGAGTGGAACTTTCGAACCGATGCGATGGAAATCTTCGAGTTCAAGTGGAACTTCTGCTTCATGAGCGAGCGCCATCAAGTGGAGCACCGCATTTGTTGAACCACCAAGGGCCATCAAGATTGTGATGGCATTCTCAAAGGCTTGCTTCGTTAAAATGTCGCGAGCGGTAATTCCCTGACGAATCAATTCGACGACGGCAACGCCTGATTTCTTTGCATAATCATCACGACGACGATCTACCGCTGGCGGCGCTGCTGAACCTGGAAGTGATAGACCGATTGCTTCACCAATAGATGCCATGGTGTTTGCTGTGTACATACCGCCACATGCGCCTTCACCAGGACAGATAGCGCGTTCAATGCGATCGACCTGATCCTTTGAAATCAATCCACGAGCACAAGCACCAACTGCTTCGAATGCATCGATAATCGTCACATCTTTGCCATCCACATTGCCAGGCAGCGTTGATCCGGCGTAAACAAATACTGATGCAACATCTAATCGCGCAGCAGCCATCATCATGCCCGGAAGCGACTTATCGCATCCAGCGAACATCACCATGCCATCGAGACGTTCAGCTTGCATAACGGTTTCAACGGAATCTGCAATAACTTCACGCGAAACTAGCGAGAAGTGCATTCCTTCGTGTCCCATCGAGATTCCATCAGAAACGGAGATGGTTCCGAATTGAAGAGGAAAGCCACCTGCTTCATGCACACCATCTTTAGATGCTTTAGCGAGGCGATCGAGTGAGAGATTGCACGGGGTAATCTCATTCCACGAGGACGCAATTCCAATTTGAGGTTTGACCCAATCGGCATCACCCATGCCAACTGCGCGCAGCATGCCGCGCGCTGGTGCGCGCTCAATGCCATCGGTCACCGTGCCGGAGCGTGGTTTCATGGGATTAAGCGGGCTATCACCTGTGTTCTTGGTCATAAGCAGATAGTAAAGGCAAGTGCTGCAAGAAAGCCAATGTCCTGGCTGTTATCTTATTCCTCTACGCATTCGCGTTTGCTACACCAATAACCTGGAGAGTTTCAATGAATACCAATAATTCTGCAACAGTGCTTGCCCCCGACAGATGGCGGACCCTTTTTGTCATAGCAATCGCCCAGCTGATGGTGGTGCTCGATGCATCAATCGTCAACATCGCGATACCAAGCGCGAAAGCAGATTTGGGAATAACTGACGCCAACCAACAATGGGTGGTCACTGCCTACACGCTCGCCTTCGGATCGCTACTTCTCCTTGGCGGCCGCATCGCAGATTTTGTTGGTCGTAAAAGAATCTTCATCATCGGCTTACTCGGCTTTGCTGCAGCATCTGCACTCGGCGGCGTTGCGTCGACACAAGAGTTGCTCTTTGCATCTCGGGCGCTACAAGGAGTCTTTGGTGCTCTCCTTGCACCTGCTGCGCTCTCGATTGTGAGTGTGACATTCACCGATCCCAAAGAGCGCGCCCGAGCATTTGGTGTCTATGGTGCAATTTCCGGTGGTGGCGCCGCGATTGGCCTCATTCTTGGTGGCGCGCTTACTGAGTATTTCTCCTGGCGTTGGTGCCTTGGCGTTAATACGCCAATTGCTTTGATCGCAGGATTGCTAGCGTTCAAATATGTCCATGAATCAAAAGCTGGTGGCGACCATAGTTATGACTTGCCGGGAACGTTAACGGCATGTGCTGGACTCTTTGCACTCGTCTATGGCTTCAATGAGGCAGCAACGAAAGGGTGGTCTGCAAATATCACCATCGCGTTCCTGGTCATTTCTGCAATTCTTCTCATCGCATTCTTTGTCATTGAGAAAAAGGTCAAGAACCCGTTGATGCCACTTCGCGTATTGAGCGAACGTAACCGCGGCGGTTCGTATCTCGGCTCACTTGTTGTTGGAGCAGGACTCTTCTCGATGTTCCTCTTCCTCGGCATCTATTTGCAGTCAGTCTTGGGGTACACCCCGCTAAAAGCTGGTTTTGCCTTCCTGCCATTTACCGCTGGCATCATCGTCTTCGCTGGAGTTGCCTCACAGCTACTTCCTAAAGTTGGACCGCGTCCGTTGATGGTTCCTGGACTGATCGCCGCCGCAGTCGGGCTCTTATTGCTCACACAAATTACTCCAGAGACTTCATACGTGACACACGTACTGCCTGCGCTGCTCATCATGAGTAGCGGCATGGCACTAGTCTTCATTCCGCTCTCGAGTACTGCACTTCATGGCGTAGGCAATCGTGATGCTGGTGTTGCCAGTGCGCTCATCAACACCAGTCAACAAGTTGGTGGTTCGTTAGGTACTGCACTACTTAATACGGTTGCTGCCACTGCCGCTACTTCCTACATGACGAGCAACCCAGAAAAACTTCCTACATATGGTTTGACGCATGGATTTACTGTGGCATTTACAGTGAGCGCTGCGCTCTTGGTTGTTGGTGCAATTGTGCTGGCACTCTTCATTAACATCGGCAAAGAAGCAGTTGTCGAAAATGAAGGTGGCGCCGTAGTCCACTAAATCTGGATTAGCCCTGACCTAAGAGGCCGAGGAGAAGCTCGCGAACCCGCGCTGCATCTGCTTGGCCTTTGGTCTCTTTCATGACCGCACCAATCAGCGCTCCTGCAGCAGGAACGTGTCCATTACGAACCTTCTCTGCAGTCTCAGGTTGCGCCGCAATAGCCTTTTCGATCGCAGCGATCAGCGCGCTCTCATCAGAAACTACTTTGATTCCCTGACTCGCAATCACAGAATCGGGGTCACCATCTCCTGCAATCACCGCAGCCACTACTTGGCGCGCTAATTTATCGGTGAGTTCACCTGCGCTAATTAATTCGATGATTCGTGCGACATCTTTCGGAGTGATACCAATACTCGCAAGTTCGATCTCAGCTTCATTGGCCAAACGAGAAATCTCACCCAGCCACCAACCGCGAGCACGAGTGGGATCAGCTCCTAACGCAACCGTCTCTTCGACGAGATCAACCGCCCCTGCATTCACAAGCGCTGCCATCTCTTTATCGGGAACTTGCCATAGCGATTGTAAACGTGCGCGACGAAGCGATGGCTTCTCTGGCAGTTCACTACGCAGTTGCTCAATCCACTCGGCATCCGGTGCCACAGGTGTGAGATCTGGCTCTGGGAAGTAGCGATAATCCTCTGCCTGTTCTTTTGATCGACCAGAGCGAGTTGTCCCAGAATCTTCTTGGAAATGACGCGTCTCTTGGATGACACGCTCACCTTTATCGAGAAGTCCCGCGTGACGGATCATCTCGCCGCGGACTGCGCGCTCTACCGACCTGAGCGAGTTCACATTCTTTGTTTCACTGCGTGTGCCAAGTTTCCCTGATCCAATCGGAGCAAGAGAAACATTCGCATCACAACGAAGTGAGCCCTGTTCCATTTTGACATCGCTCACACCCAATGAACGCAAAATATCTCGCAACTCTTTGACATATGCCTTCGCCACTTCTGGAGCATATTTTCCAGTTCCGGATACAACTTTCGTGACAATTTCAACGAGCGGAATACCAGCGCGGTTGTAATCAAGGAGCGAGTACTCGGCTCCATGAATGCGCCCTGTCGATCCACCAACGTGCAGAGACTTGCCAGTGTCCTCTTCCATATGAACTCGTTCAATCTCAATTCGGAAAGTCTTACTTCCTTCGTCGGTTTCGACCTCGACATCAAGGAAGCCGTTGGTACAGATTGGCTCGTCGTATTGTGAAATTTGAAAATTCTTCGGCATGTCTGGGTAGAAGTAATTCTTTCGTGCGAATCTACTCTTTGGCGTAATGGAACAATTAAGGGCAAGTCCAATGCGAATCGTGCTTTCAATAGCTTTCTCGTTAACAACTGGTAGTGCTCCTGGCATTCCAAGGCAGACCGGGCAGGTTTGCGTGTTGGGCGCAGCGCCGAATTCAGTAGCGCAACCACAGAACATCTTGGTTTGGGTATTGAGCTCTACGTGAACTTCAAGACCAAGTGATGGTTCGTATTTTGAGATGACTTCATCATAAGAAAGCGCCATCATCGACCTGCCAAATCTGGTGCTTGATTAGTCAGTGGGCCGCTCCATTTATTGTGGAGCTCACGCTCGAGCGCCCCACCAACTTGATACAAGCGATCATCTTTCATGGCCGGTGCGATGATTTGGAACCCTACTGGCAATCCTTCCGATAAACCTGCTGGCAAGCTCATTGATGCAACTCCAGCAAGGTTAACTGGGATAGTTGCCACGTCATTGAGATACATGGCAATTGGATCATCGCTCTTTTCGCCAATCTTAAATGCAACAGTTGGGGTGGTAGGCGAAACTAATACATCAACCTTCTGATACGCCTGCGAGAAATCTTGAGTGATTAAGGTGCGAACCTTCTGCGCACTTCCGTAAAAGGCATCGTAATATCCCGCTGAGAGCGCATAGGTGCCAAGGATGATTCGTCGCTTTACTTCGCTGCCAAAGCCCACTTCGCGAGTCATGCTCATTACCTCTTCGGCGCTTCTTGTGCCATCGTCACCAACACGCAGGCCGTAGCGCATCGCATCGAAACGAGCAAGGTTCGAAGAAGCCTCACTTGGGGCAATCAAGTAGTAAGCGCCAAGTGCAAATTTAAAATTCGGGCATGAGACTTCCACAATCTCTGCGCCAAGTGATTCAAGAATTGCCAGCGATTCCGCGAAACGTTCAGCAACGCCTTTTTCGTATCCTTCGCCCGAGAGTTCCTTGACGACACCAATCTTCATCCCCTGCACATTTGCGCTCTTTGCGGCCGCGACAACATCAGGGACTGGCGCGTTGATGCTTGTTGCATCCTTTGGGTCATGTCCGGCAATTACTTGGTGCAAAAGAGCAGTATCAAGCACCGTGCGCGCGCATGGTCCTGCTTGATCCAAACTGGATGAGAATGCAACAAGGCCATAACGAGAGACGCCACCATAGGTTGGCTTCACTCCTACCGTTCCAGTTACTGCTGCCGGTTGCCTGATGGAGCCACCGGTATCTGTTCCGATTGCCAGAGGCGCTTCGAAAGCTGCAAGCGCTGCAGCCGAACCACCACCGGAACCGCCAGGGATACGTTGTACATCCCATGGGTTACGCGTTGGTCCGTATGCAGAATTCTCAGTTGATGAACCCATCGCAAATTCATCCATATTTGTTTTGCCAAGAATGACTACGCCAGCGTTCTTTAACTTCGTAACAACCGTTGCATCGTATGGTGGTCGCCATCCTTCGAGAATCTTTGAACCGCAGGTTGTGGGAATTCCCTTCTGCGTTAGTACATCTTTCAATGCCAGTGGCACGCCATTGAGAGCGGAAGACGAACCATTGCCGCGCGCTTTATCTGCTGCCTCAGCTTGGGCAAGCGCACCTTCTGTATCCACATACAAGAAAGCATTGATCGCTCCATCAACACGCTCAATTTGATCGAGATGCGCTTGAGTCACTTCTCGAGATGACACCTCACCTGAGGCGATCAAGGTTGCAAGTTCGGCAGCGTCCTTCTTAATTAAGTCGCTCATGCCTCTTCACCCAAAATCTGTGGCACTCTAAATCGAGACTCTTCGCTTGCAGGTGCGCCGCTGAGGGCATCCTCTGGGCTAAGGCTGGGAACGATGACATCGGGTCGAGATACGTTGTTCACTTCGATCGGATGCGACATCGCAGGCACATCCGCGCCGGCGGCTTCCTGAACAACGGCAACTGCATCGAGAATTCCATCAATCTGGCTAGCCAAATGTGTTAGTTCATCCTCACCTAAGGTGATTCGAGCAAGCGCTGCGATCCGAGCAACTTCTTCGCGAGAGATTCGGGAGTTGGCGGCCATGCGGTAAGCCTACCCGCGAATTTGACCGGTTCCGGTCACGATCCAGGTGGTCGTAGTCATCTCTTCAAGCCCCATCGGCCCGCGTGCATGAGTTTTCTGATTCGAGATTCCAATCTCAGCGCCAAAACCCATCTCTTCGCCATCGGTAAATCGCGTTGATGCATTAATCATGATTGCAGCGGCGTCCAATTGATTGATGAAGCTTTCAATTGATTTAGGGTTCTCAGAGATGATTGCTTCGGTATGGCTCGTTCCATACGTGCGAATATGCGCAGCTGCTTGGTCGATGTCATCAACCACGCGAACATTTATCTCTAATACGCCATATTCGGTTGACCAATTCTCTTCCGTTGCAAGCGAGGCATTGATGCCAAGCGCCTTAGCCGCTGCCACGCTCTGTACATCCCCATGAATGATGACCTTTTCATCGTCAAGTGCTTGTAGAGCCATTGGTAAAAATGAGCCAGCAATCTCGCTGTGTATCAAAAGCGTCTCCGCGGCATTGCATACGCTCGGCCGATCACATTTTGAATTGATAAGGATTGGCAAGGCCTTCGTAAGATCGCCATCCTTGTCAACGTAGACATGACAGACGCCTGCTCCTGTCTCAATCGTTGGTACCTTCGCCTCATCAACAACTGTTCGAATCAGCGCAGCGCTTCCACGCGGGATGACAAGATCCACTAAACCGCGCGCGTGCAAAAGTTCCGTTACTGTTGAACGATCACTCGATGGCACAAGTTGGATTACATCGGCAGGGATGCCAACGCTTACTACTGCATCGCGCATGATATTTACGAGAATCTCGTTGCTCTTCGCAGCGCTTGACGAACCGCGAAGTAACGCACAGTTTCCAGATTTGAGCAGAATCACAGCCGCATCAACGGTGACATTAGGTCGTGCTTCGTAGACCATTCCAACAATCCCAAAGGGGACAGTGACTTGTTTCAAATGGAGCCCGTTTGGCAAAGTCCGTTCGCGTTTAACAATCCCAATCGGATCTGGTAACGCTTTGATCTTCCGCGCTCCACCGGCGATTCCCGCAATTCGTGCTGCATTCAATGTAAGGCGGTCTATCAGGGACTCGGAAATTCCCTCAGTGCGAGAGCGACGAACATCCTCATCATTAGCAGCGAGAATCTCACTTTCGCGCTCCTGCAGGGCTGTAGCAATAGCTTCGATTGCAGCATCTTTTTGAGCGCGCGGGGCATGTGCCAGTACGGCTCCTGCTTTTCGAGCCGACTCAGAGAGCGCCTTAATCATAAGCAACAGCCTAACCAATGAGAGGAGCACTACGCTTGGCATTATGTTCTTACTTCGGTGGTTGCGTCGCGCCTTCTTCTTCGTTCTGGCCTTTTACCTACTCCTTTTTAGTTTCACCCGCCTCGTCCATTACCCAGAGCCGGTTGCTGCTATTCGACTTGGACTGGCGCCGGCTCATGCGACGCCGAAATTGATGCCATCACATTACATTCCCCCATCTAGCTCGCCCAAGCAATGGAGCCAGGGTTCCGAAGAGATGCCACAAACGGTGGTGTTCGGCGGCGCGCTCGGCACGTTCGATGATTTTCTAGATTCCACGTCAACCAATGCATTCATCGTGCTTCGTAATGGCGTAATCACATACGAGTGGTACAAGGCTGGTTTCGACAAAACCTTCCGTTTCCCCTCATATTCAGTGGCGAAGACGTTGACGTCAATCATGATTGGTCAGTTAATCGAGGACGGAAAGTTGCGCGAGAGCGATAAGTTCGTCGATTACTTTCCAAACTTGAAGAATGGCACCTCATTCGACAAGGTAACGATCAATCAATTACTTGATATGCGCGGTGGCATTGGCGTCTCAGACAATTATCCATCGGGGCCGAGCGGCTGGGGCGTTGCGATTGCCCAAATGTATGCGAGCACAGACCTCAATTGGTTCCTAGGTAACAATCGGAAGATGGCATTTGACCCGGGAGCTAAAGGAGAGTACCGAAGTGTTGACTCGATGATGTTAGGTATGGTCATTAAGAAAGTGACTGGCGAACGAGTAGCGGACTACTTTGGTCGAGAGGTATGGCAACCATTAGGCGCTAGCTCGGGCGCTACATGGAATGTCGATCGCCTCGATGGTCTAGAGAAGACCTTCTGCTGCTTCAATGCAACAGCGCGCGATTATGCGCTTGTCGGTCAACTCATCCTCGATAACGGTTTAGCGCAAGGCAAGCAGATAATTCCTCCCGTGTGGAACAAGCGCCTGGCGACACCTATAGTAAAACTTGATCGGGATTGGGGATATGGCGCACAAATGTGGCACCCCTACCCCAACACCTCGATGCTCCTTGGCTTACATGGCCAGCATGTGTTAGTCGTCCCGGAGACAAAGAGTGTAATTATAAAACTCAGTGATGATCTCACGGAAGATAATGAAGGCCCTGTTACTGATGTGATGTACAACCTGGCAACGCGCTCTTAGATAAGCGTCAGATCATCTCTATGGACGAGTTCACGTTCATACTCTGCGCCGAAAGTTACTGCTAGTTCTTTAGTGCTCTTACCTAGTAGCTGTGGGATTTCATCGCTATCAAAAGCGACTAAACCACGTGCAATGACACGTCCATGTGAATCAATCAAATCGACGACATCGCCCGCAGCAAAATCTCCAGTTACCTCGGAAACGCCCGCAGGAAGCAAAGATGTGCCACGCTCAAGGATCGCTTTGGTTGCTCCTGCATCAAGAGTGAGCGCTCCCTTCGGGGTTGAGGCATGCGCAATCCACAATGCACGAGATGGTGCGCGATGGCTTCCAGCATGAAAAATGGTTCCGACTTCATCGCCATCAACGGCGCCACGAACATTGGCAAGCGAGGTGAGCACAACTGCAATGCCTGCCGTCGTTGCGATTCGTGCCGCTTCAACTTTTGTTGCCATTCCGCCACTGCCCACTCCTGAATTGCCTGCTCCCCCAATGTCGGCGCTTGCCAATTCCGCAAAATCTGAGACTTCGGTGATCTTATTCGCCTTAGGCGCGGAAGGCGGCGCATCATAGAGCGCATCGATATCAGATAGCAGGATGAGTAAATCTGCTTGCACGAGATGTGAAACAAGTGCAGCCAAACGATCGTTATCGCCAAAGCGAATTTCAGAGGTGCCAACTGTGTCATTCTCATTGACAACTGGAACTACACCGAGTGCAAGTAAACGATCGAGAGTACGTTGTGCATTTCGATAATGGCTACGTCGGACAATATCTTCGCTCGTGAGAAGAACTTGCGATGCAGTGATGGAATGACGAGCAAAAGATTCGGTGTAGCGGTGCATTAACAAGCCTTGACCTACTGATGCTGCTGCCTGTTGCAGCTCAAGTTCTTTTGGCCTGGACTTCAATCCCAATGGAGCAAGACCTGCTGCAATCGCGCCTGAAGTGACCACTAAAACATCGATGCCACGTGCCTTCGCGCTCGCTACGGCGTCGACCAAGAGATCCACAGCTTTACTATCTAAGCCTGCACCCGCACTACCCGTTAATGAAGATGAGCCAACTTTGACGACGATTCGTTTAGCGCGCGTGACTTCATTGCGCATCGTCCTCACTCCAATCTTCATCTTGCGCACCAATGCTTTCATCTTCGACATCAAGTTTGTGGATACCAAGCTGTACCGCTTCAACTCGAGTGTCGTGGCCACGCCGGGTGTGGAAGTGCTCGACGCCAGCCTCGATTGTTGGCTCCCATTCAAATCGGGTGGCATCTTCACCCGAACCAATCATGACCTCACAGCCTGGTTCAGCGCCCAACTTAAAGAGCGCTTTCTCCACGCCTAAGCGAGCAAGTCGGTCTGCGAGATACCCAACAGCCTCTTCATTGCTGAAATTCGTCTGACGAACCCACCGCTCTGGTTTGTCACCGATGACCACGAACCGACCATGCTTATCTTTGGTCACTTCAAAGCCAGCGTCATCGACAGCCTTTGGTCGCAGGACGATCCGTGGCGCTTCAACGCTCTCTTTTGGTTTCCGATTGATCAACGCTGCCATCGCATAAAGCAATTCGGTGATGCCTTCACGTGTTGCAGCAGAGATTGAATAAACCTCAAGACCGCGAGCGCGAAGATTCTCAGTCACCATCTCAGCCATCGCACGACCATCAGGTAAATCAATCTTGTTTAGCGCAACGATTCGTGGTCGATCTTGCAGTCCACCGTAGGCAGCAAGCTCGTTCTCGATAACCTCAAAATCATGAATTGGATCTCGATCGCTTTCAAGCGTTCCGCAATCAAGGACATGCACGAGTGCGGAACATCTCTCAACATGGCGTAAGAACTCAAGTCCAAGACCTTTGCCTTCACTTGCGCCAGGAATCAACCCTGGGACATCGGCAACGGTAAATCGATGTTCGCCAACTTCGACGACGCCAAGATTTGGCACCAGTGTTGTGAATGGATACTCAGCAATTTTCGGACGCGCTGCAGAGATTGTGGCGATTAGCGATGACTTACCGGCTGATGGATATCCCACCAAAGCAATATCAGCAACGCTCTTTAGTTCCAGCGTTAACTCGACTTTCTCGCCTGGTTCGCCAAGTAGCGCAAAACCCGGTGCGCGACGCTTTGATGAAGCGAGCGCGGAATTTCCCAATCCGCCTGCGCCGCCTCGAGCTACAACAAAACGTGTTCCCACTCCAAGGAGGTCAGCGATGACATTCCCATGCTTATCGCGCAACACTGTGCCCTCTGGAATTGGCAGGATTAAATCTTCACCTTGTGGACCATCTTTATGCCCGCCCTGGCCATGTCGACCTGATGTTGCAGATCGATGTGGGCTGTAATGGAAATCTAGAAGCGTTGTCGCACTCGGATCAACGACGAGAATTACATCGCCACCTCGACCACCATTGCCACCATCTGGTCCACCCAATGGTTTGAACTTCTCGCGGTGCACAGAGACGCAACCATTACCTCCGCTTCCAGCTTGTGCGAGTAAACGAGCTTGGTCGACGAATGAGACTGCTGACATATTCTGTTCACCTCTTTCCTAAATAAAAAAGCGGGCCCGTATGCGGACCCGCTAAAGATAAGTCCGTTGATTATTGAGGGAGAACGTTCACAACGCGACGGCCACGTGCATTTCCGAAAGAGACTGATCCTGCGGCGAGCGCAAAGAGAGTGTCATCTTTGCCACGACCAACATTCGCTCCTGGGTGAAAGTGTGTGCCACGTTGGCGAACGAGAATCTCACCTGTGCGAACAACTTGACCTGCAAAGCGCTTCACACCAAGAAACTGTGGATTGGAGTCGCGACCGTTTCGTGTCGAGGAGACACCCTTTTTACTTGCCATCTCTCTACTCCTTTATTCCCTGGTT
>CAZLOJ010000035.1:0-8159 GCA_964561165.1 uncultured Bifidobacterium sp.
GGCATCTTTGTGGCCATCACGGTCATGAATTGAACGTTCGCTTCAAGCGGAAGTGACGCCATATGCACCACTGCATCGGCAAGTATTTGGGCATCAATTACTGGCTCAGATAATCTCGTGCCGTTAGGTTGAAGTGCGCCTTCTCGTTGGCTAGATGCCATGCTGGTGTCGGCATTACCAATATCTATCTGACCACATGCGATGTTGTACTTACGTCCATCTAACGAAGTTGCACGCGTTAATCCGGTGATTGCATGTTTTGACGCGGTGTATGGCGCTGAGTTCGGTCGTGGCATATGAGCAGAGAGCGATCCGTTATTAATGATGCGCCCACCTTGTGGACTCTGATCTTTCATCAACGAGAAGGCTTCTTGGGTGCAGAAGAATGTGCCACCAACATTGATATCAAAGATGCGCTGCCAATCTTCTGCTTGCACATCTTCGAGGAGCGCAGCGGGGGGTACAACGCCTGCATTATTGAAAAGTAAGTCCAAACGACCAAAGGTAGATTTGATGGATGCGAAGGCCTTCGCTACAGATGCGCGATCACTAACATCGCATTGCACCGCAATCGCACCGTGCCCTATTTCTTGCGCAACCGCATCAATACCAGCGGCGTCGCGTCCAATGACGGCAACGGTCCACCCTTGTTTGGCTAACGAGATAGCTGTGACTCGGCCAATACCTCGATTTGCTCCTGTTACTGCTGCAAATTTCTGATTACTCATGCGCTCTGCCCCGGTATCTTTCCATCGAGTTCGCTCTCGATATGAAGGTGAATTAACTCATCAAAACTCTTCTCGCAGGTGAATCCTAGGCTGCGTGCTCGGGTTGCGGGAAATGCAGGGAAATTCCAGGCATCGACCATCTGTTGTGCGAATGTGTCGATAGGAACCTCTTTGATGTAGGAGACCACCTTTTCGCCAGCTACTCGGCGGAGCGCCTCGATTTCATCGCCGATAGTTGCATGCACTCCAGGCATCATCATTGATCGGCGCGGACCAAGAAGCGAAGAATCTAATTGCGCCGCATGAATCAAGAAACCAACTGCTGACCGTGGCGACGCAAAGACCATCGAGACATTTTTAGAGACAGCCAGCGTCGTTTCAATTCCTGCTAGCGGTTCGCGAATGATGTTTGAGAAGACTCCAGACGCTGCGGCATTTGGTTTTCCTGGTCGCACACAAATCGTTGGCAATCGGAGCCCGATTCCATCAAGGATCCCTCGCCTGCTGTAATCATTAAGTAGGAGTTCGCCAATAGCTTTCTGCGTCCCGTAACTTGTTGTTGGTTGCAGAATGAAATCATCATCTACATCAGCTGGATAGGGACCGCCATAGACTGCTGCAGTTGAGGTATACACAACGCGTGGACAGTAGTTGGAAGTTGACCTAATTGCTTCAAAGAGATTTCGAGTTCCATCTAGGTTTACTCGATAGCCTTTCTCAAAATCTGATTCAGCTTCTCCAGAAACAATTGCAGCTAGATGAAAGATGATCTCAGGCTGTTCCTTGACTAGAGCATCGCAACTTTCACGATTAGTAATATCTGCAATCTGAGAGTGAATGGGAAACGGAGCTCCATTTGGGACTTTGGGTTCAATAAAGGCATCAACCAGACGAACCTCATTGATGTTTTTCCCGTTTAGTACCGGATTCTTCGCAAGGTATGTGATCAGCTTTTGGCCAATCATGCCGCCGCCGCCCAATATAAGAATTTTCACTGCCCCATAG
Source organism: uncultured Bifidobacterium sp. (assembly GCA_964561165.1). Taxonomy (GTDB): domain Bacteria; phylum Actinomycetota; class Actinomycetes; order Nanopelagicales; family Nanopelagicaceae; genus IMCC26077. The sequence continues at coordinate 1,734 of CAZLOJ010000035.1, forward strand.
TATGTATCTACCCAGTAATTGGCTACAGTTTTTCTATGACAGAGTTACTTTTATTAGTGATAATCGCCGCTTTAGTCGTTCGGTTGCGCCGTAAGAAAGACAGGTCCCAATCCCTCGATAATGAATTGAAGGAATTAATCAACGAAGCTCGACAGAGCGAAGAGATTGCTCGGGAGATACGTCAATATCTCCTTGATATTCTTAACGATAACAAACAAGAGCTTGAGAAGTTCTCCGACGTGAGACTAAAACAAGCTACAGATATGGTGCATCGGATTGGGCCGGGCGCCTTCTATTGGATGACTGATATCGCAGCCACTCTGGCGCTGGGATATTCAGCGCGAATCAATGGTGTGCGCACGAACGTCGATGAGGAGGTTGGTGAGTCGGCTACTCCAGAGGCGATTATTCGCGCAGTCGTCCAGGTTTAAACAGGGATAAGCGTGTTGGCAAAGACCTGCCACGCGAGCGCTGACTTTGCAACAAGAGACAACGTTATATATGTCCGTTCACCACGAAGATAATCGCTCCACTTGCCAACTTTTTTGTACTGCAACCACTGCACAAGTGCGAAGGAATTAAAGAACAAGAAAATCGTGATGACGATTCCATATACGAATGCGGGAGCTGCAGATTCTGTTGGCCCACCGATCGACAACACATAGAAAAGAAGTGCAACCCATGGCACTGCTCCTGCGATACAGCCGAATATGAATGGCAGCCAACCGCCGCTACCTGGATTCTCATATTTCTCTTGTAGCCAACCGAAAAGAATCATCGAAGCATTTACACCAAAGATTGAGATAAGTGCCGTTACATCTGCAACCCCGGTAACTTGAGCAATCAAGACAATCATCACAGAAGAGCTAATTGCATATTCCACCCAACGGAAGTAATTCCGTTGTGCAGCAAGTCCGGCGCTATATCGGCCAAAAAATTGTGGGCTCGCGACAATAAAATGAGCAAGGGCAGAGAGACCTAAGAAGATCGCAACTGTTAAACCAATAGGAGTGTTAAAGAGAACTACTGGGGGAGCAAAGGTTGAACCAGGTGGTCCCGACATGTAGGTTGCATTAATCGGTAGCGTGAAATCACTACTTAGCGCGAGCACTGCAGCCATTTGGGCAAGGTGGAGAACTCCCGCAACGATGTTGATTCTTCGAAGACCACTCACATTTACAGTTTTAGCCATACAAAAAGGGTACTCGTTATTTCCGCTTTCGTATGAGAACCAGAGCGCTAACAATCACAATTATGGCGATTAGTAAGGGGAGAATCCCTAGGTTAACGCCTTCTGACTTCTGGGAATCTACTGACGTTTCAGAGCTTTCCGCTACGGGCGCATCAGTGGTCTCATCGATAACAGCTGCTTCCTCGGGAGCATAAACAAACGGAACTTCACCTTCGATTGGGTGCCCATCACCACTGACAACTCGGTAGACAATTCGGTACTCGCCGGCAATAACTGGGCTACTGGCGCTCACCGAAGCCGAGATAGTGTCACCAACAATTTCTATCGCACTTAGTGAAACATCCTCGTCATAAAAATCTCTTAGAGCGATTGTGTTGACCTGCTCGTTGCCAATGACCAATAACTCTTCCCCAAAAGTAAGTGAGATAGACCGTGGTAAATCTTGGAGAGTTGAGTTCGCTGCTGGAACGGAGCTTTCGAGCTCCGCATGAGCTGATGATTCACTAATTCCAAAATTCCCAAGTATAAAAATCAAGATTCCTGAAGTTAATACTCTACCGATACGCACCTACACCTCTTTCTTCGCTGCAGAGAATACCTTTTTCGCGGCACTCGCATTTAGCCCGAAGATTATGATGCCAATCACTAAATCTGGAATCATGCTTGGGTAAATCAGTGTGAGTAATCCAGTTCCAATAATCAAAACATTCGCAATCGCGTCGTTGCGTGCCGAATAATAAGCCGCCTTTACTAAACCGCCTTGATGGTCACGATGTTCGGCAATCAAAAAAGCACAGGAAAGGTTTACGAGTAGCGCCCCAAACGCGACGATGCCCATACCTGTCCCATCTGGAATTTCAGGAGTGAGAACCTGATCTATAGCATTCCAGATAAAAGCAATGCCAGGGATGAGTAGCACTCCAGCAAGGACGTAGCTAGTCACGATTCTCTTGCGCAGCGACCACCCGATAGCAAAGGCGATGAGCAGGTTTATTGAGGCGTCTTCGAGAAAATCCACGCTGTCGCTGATGAGGGAGACGGAATTAAATTTTCTACCAAAGTAAAATTCAATTACGAAATATATGGCGTTAATCAGCGCGATAATAAGCACTTTTCGACGCACGACCATGACTTCAGTATATGGATTGCAGATGCAAATGTTTGGCAATTAGCCTAATTGCGATGGGTTAGGTATCTTTTCGCTCACTTATTCGACTTGTTCGAGTGAATTACTAGAGAATCGAGGCAGAGATGAGCGTGCTGACTAAACGCCGCGTCATCGATTACTGCCGCATGAATATCTCGCGTTGTAGCGCGTAGTTTTTCGCAATTCAAATAATCAAGATTCAAAAAAACCATTTCTGAAAGGATTCCTATTATGCATATTGTGAGAAAAATTCAAGTAATCGTGACAGCAACAGTATTTGGGGCTGCATCTCTCATCACCATCTCTCCAGCGCAGGCAGCACCAAAAAATCTTTCTCGGGCGGTTGCGCAAGCCGATTGGTTAGAGCAGAACATCGATAACCCGAAGGTCCGCATATTCGAAGTTTCAACTGAAGTTGGATTGTATGAAAAGGGGCATATCAAGAATGCGGTGAAGATCAATTGGTATACCGATTTGGTGGACACTGTAAATCGAGATCTTGTCTCAACAAAAAACTTCAACAAACTTCTGCAAACCGCAGGTATTGATAGCGATACCACTGTGGTTTTCTATGGCGATAAGAACAACTGGTTCGCGGCGTGGGGCGCATGGGTCTTTAATCGCTATGGCGTTCAAGATGTCCGACTCCTTGATGGCGGCCGTGTGAAGTGGGAGAAAGATGGTCGTCCACTGACTACGGCTGTTCCAACATTTAAGCAGGGCAATTTCACTGTAAAGAAAATCGATCGCTCCATCCGAGCGACGCTGATTGCCGATGTACTTCCTGCCGCAAAGGCTGCGGTAAAGGGCAAGGCGGATGTGAAATTGATCGATATTCGCTCTGCAGATGAGTACAACGGCAAGGTTTTTGCTGCAGCTGGATTCCAGGAGCTAGCGATCCGTGCCGGCCACATCCCTGGAGCAATCAACGTGCCATGGGGTTCAAATGTGAATGCCGATGGAACGTTTAAGTCTGTCGCTGACTTGAAGAAGCTTTACGCAGAGAAGGGCGTAGATGGTAAGCAGAACATCATCACCTACTGCCGGATCGGTGAGCGTTCCTCACTCACGTGGTTCGTTCTTAGTGAAATCCTTGGCTACAACGTCAAGAACTATGACGGATCCTGGACCGAATATGGCAACTCAGTTGGCGTGCCAATCGTCAATAACGCGGGGACTATTTGGGGAGCGGCGTAATCGCTACCGATATCAAATGGACGCGAGGCGATAGTTTCCGGACTATCGCCTCAGCGCTCATTCTCACCGTCCTACTAGTTCTTGCATATTTCCTCTCGACGAAAGAGGGTGCGAACACTGCGCCAATCTCTCTGTTAATTGGAATCAGTTTGGGAATTGTGCTTGAACGAGGGCGTTTCTGTTTTTACTGCATTTTCCGAGATGGAATCGAGGATAAGAACACCACCGGATTGCTATCGGTCTTTGCTGCAATAGCCGCCGGCGCTATTGGATACGCGATTGTCTTTGGTCAGTTCCTACCGAACACATCAACTGACCGACTGCCACCACTTGCGCACATCGGCCCAGCCAGCATTCCACTCGCGCTTGGCGCGTTTCTCTTTGGTATCGGTATGGCTCTCTCTGGCGCGTGCATCAGTGGCCATCTCTATCGAATCGGTCAAGGATACTTGCGCGCAATTCCTGCACTCATCGGCACATTAGTTGGTTTCGCGATTGCATTCGTGGTGTGGAATCCGATCTATCTAAATTTTATCTCTGATTCGCCGACCATTTGGCTACCACATAATTTTGGATATGCCGGTTCGCTCATTCTCACACTAGTCGTCGTCACGATTCTCGCAGCGTTCGGAATTAAAAAGGGCGTTAATTCGGATCCAATCTCTGGTGAGCGTTCCATGAAGATTTCACTTCGCTCGATTCATCAGAAACTGATCATGGAGCGATGGAATCCATTGGTGACAGGCGGACTTGTTGGCGCCATTGGAACAATCGCTTATCTTCGAGTGGAACCACTAGGCGTTACCCGACAGATCAGTACGACTACTCGCACACTCTCGCTCGATAACGGCATTGGGCCAGAGACGTTAAATGGCCTCGACAAAATGGCGGGATGTATTGCAGTTGTCTCTGAGGTGATTACAAATAACGGATGGCTCGTACTTGGTCTTGTTGGCGCATCACTTGCAGCGGCAATCGCAGGGAATCGTTTTAAAATCTCTGCCATTACGCCAGTCAATGCATCAACTGCGCTAATCGGTGGGATTTTCTTGGGCTTTGGTTCGATGATTTCACTCGGGTGCACTATTGGCGTGCTGCTCTCAGGAACGCAAGCATTCGCGTTATCGGGCTGGATCTTCTTTGCTTCAGTATTTCTTGGCGTATGGACGGGAATAAAGCTCAAACTTCATAAGTTGGGTTGAGCCAAGCGACTTATTTCTTTCGCCATCCTTTAGGGCACTTCGGATTTACACCCGTAATCCGTCGAGAATCTTTGCCTTTCACACACATGATGGTGCTCATCTTCTTGCCCTTTGGCGCTGCTGCTGATGAACCAGAGTTCTGTGAGTTATTAGCAGGCTGTGCGGTTATTGGTTTGAGTTTGACTTTCAATGTGGGGGACGAGAAGCCAAAGTTATATGCACGGATCTCAAATACATCAAGGGACTTAACATAACGTGAGGTGTAAGTAGCAATTTCCGCTTTACCATCACCCTCTGAGATCTCGACCTTCACGATATTTCCGGCTTGTGCGGGGTCTAAGTTAAATGCCTTTCGAATCACATCCCCTTTGACAGCAGTCTCCATCCATCCCTTATTTAGAGTCTTTCGATCAAATAAGAAGTGCGGGCCTTTCATCGGGACTGTGATGATTCCCTGATCTTGGTCATACTGCACCTGCCCAAGAGAACCTGTTGTTCCGGAAACAAAAATTCCGCCAGAGGTATATCCCTTAAGTCTTTCGAATTGATAGATATACGGCATGACAGTGATGCTAAATCCTTGTGATGCGGTCTCGGCGTATGACTCAGGATGGTTACAGTTATCTACACGAGGATCAAATGCTTGGCCGGGGGCTTTGCAGTTGTACTGATTGGGATAGACCGATCCGAGAATCACTGTGCGCGAGATACCGTCGCTACCTTTAGCCACTGAAATATTCGGATTCTTCATATTTGACGTAATGACACCTGCATTTTGACCGAGCGAATTAGATTTCACCGTGATTCGCCACGTTGATCCATCAGGGACGGTATTAGCGGTCCACCCATCTTCGCGATCCCAACTACGCACGATTCCTTTATCCACCCATTGGTAGATATTGAATGATTCGCTACTTCCATTGACCATCAATCGAAAGATAATGTCCGAACCGTCAGGATTAAGTCCCGATGCGGTGTAGCAAGCGTCGTGATGAAATCCTTCGTTGTAATTTGGTCGCGCTCCTATGCACGGAATGCCAAACTCTTCTTGCTTCCACGCGCTCTCCGGAGCTAGTGATTTATACGTGAATTTTGGATTGACCGAGACCGTTGCCTTCTTCCAGGTGATGCTTGTGTAATCCAAGAAGCCATTCGCATCACGTTTCTCGCTCGCTGGATCACTAAATTCCACACTTTCGATACAGTCGATATTTCTAAAGCCAGTTGCACAATCGACCCAGTACTTTGTTTCGGAGGGGTAATAATCCGCCGCTTGGGCAGATGTGGGAGCGAGAAGTGAGGTGGCGCACATCGTGAGCGCGACCGTCAGAATGGAAACTTTCGAGCGCATATATAAAGGGTAATCGCTCCTCTTCCAATAGTCACGGAGAAATGAAAAAGTTCTGAGTAAATGCTGAGTCTTTGTGAATATCCGGTCAAAGCTCGGTCATTTCCTCATTTCAGGTCGCGGGACGGTTCAGACCCGCATAGTCTCTCGCCACGTTCCTGCGCAAGGTTCACAGAACAAATCATTACAAAAAATCAAGCGGTCAAAAGTCTGCTTGTTTATTCCTGGAGGAACCTATGAAATTGAATATTCGAAGCGCATTTGCTTCGACATTGGCCGTTGCGCTGTTGAGCTCTGGAGTCGCTGGAGCACCATCTGCGCAAGCTGTGGATGGGACAAA
>CAZLOJ010000035.1:8259-11321 GCA_964561165.1 uncultured Bifidobacterium sp.
TGTTGAGCTCTGGAGTCGCTGGAGCACCATCTGCGCAAGCTGTGGATGGGACAAACTCACTCGCGGCAGTTCTAACTGCAAAAAACTCATACGACACAGATAAGAGCAATTACGACATTCTCACAGCTGCAATTCTCGCAGTACTCAAGGCAAAACCAGATTCAGCAGTAAAGGTTTTGACTGATGGAAACACTGCCCTGACTGCATTTATTCCGAACGATGGCGCGTTTCTAGATCTCGTCAAGGCGCTCACCGGAAAGAAAGCCAAGACAGAGGCGGCAGCGTTAAAGACTGTTGCATCGCTTGGCATTCCAAAGGTCGAACAGATTCTCTTGTATCACGTAGTTCCAGGTGATGCGATTCTCTCTGGCGATGCCTTGAAGGCGAATGGAGCTTCGCTACAGACTGCAGTGGCAGGAAAGGTAATCAAAGTAGGAGTGAAGGGAACAAAGATCACTCTCACTGATTACAACAAGAAGCTAGAGAATCCTGTCGTACTGCTCTCCCAAGTTGATATCAACAAGGGCAATAAGCAAGTTGCACATGGCATTGATGCGGTATTGATGCCCACCAGGTAACTGGGAAACTCTTCACATAGAATGGCCTCGTACTTCAGTGACGGGGCCATTCTCGTTTTTTCGGAGGGAAGTGTGAGATAGGTATGAGGAAATTCGTATACCTATTAACTCCCTCGCTATTTCTTTTCCTATCGCCACTGACTCCCGCGCTTGCAGCACCGCCATCACTAACAATTGAAAAAGTAAATACCCAAGTCGCACAAGTGGTGGGAGATAATGGTGAGCGCGGTGCGGCGCTCGCTCAATTGAAAGATGGACGACTTCTTCTCGGTGGCGGGAAGAACGGATCGACTCTTTTCCTCTTCAATCGCTCGGATAATTCTCTTTTGAGCGTGGGGCGAGTGATAAAAGCTAGTGAACGAATTAATGATTCTCGATTTGCCATCACTGATATCGCAATCATGAGCGAGTCCGCCAATGGCATCTCTCTGCTCATCTCATTTCCGGAATTCAACCGAGCAAAATCTTGTGTGAGCCTTGTGCTGTATAACTACACCGCCAAACTCACCGCAAAGCCAACTCTCACCAGAGGTAAGCAGTGGTTCCGCTCATCACCTTGCGTACCGGTAAGCGCAGTGCAACATGCAGCTGGACGGATTGCAGTTATTGATTCAAAGAGCGCGTATCTGACGACGGGCGATTTAGGATTTCCGAAGATCAACAATCGCAGCGCACGTGGGACGCTGGGCTCTATTTATAAAGTGAGCGCAAGCGGGGCAATGCGTATCTCGCAAGGCCACCGCAACCCGCAAGGCGTTTTGTTGATCGGAAGCGATCTCTACATCTCTGAGCATGGACCGCGCGGTGGGGATGAGCTCAACCTCGTCGAGCAGGGTAAGGATTATGGCTGGCCCTTTGTTACCTATGGCGAACCCTATGGTTCGGGGGATTATGTACGCCCGGCTAAGACTGGCACCCATGATGGCTTCACCAAACCACTCTTCTATTGGGTTCCATCGGTAGCGCCCACGGAATTGATTCAACTTCCAGAGAATTCATCCTGGGGAAAGTGGGCTGGTCACATAGTGATGGGCACGCTCCGCGAGAATTCATTAATCTTCATTGAATTGAATTCTCAGAAAGTCATTGGCGAAGTATCTAATGTGAATGTTGGTGAACGCATTCGCGATCTAGAAGTGGATAGCGCAGGAACAATTATCGCCACAACAGATAGTGGCGATTTACTCTTAATCTCACCAAATTAATTCTTCTCTTTTCACAACTAACAGTTGTTAACAGCAATTAATATTGAGAAAATTTTTATCAGACCACACACCTACATTTCCGCGTGTGTGTGGCTGTAGCTCAGCGGATAGAGCGCCCCTTTGCCGAAGCGGGAGGTCGTGAGTTCAAATCTTACCAGTCACACTCACCACTAAAGGCTCTGCAGATCGGCGCGCAGAGCCTTTTTTGTTTTAATTCGACAATCAGTAATCAATTCTTGAGTTAAGTGACAATGAGTAATAGCGGAAAGAAAATTAACCCGACAAAAACTAAATATGTACCAAGTCCATTGAGAAACGCAATTGCAGAATTCGCTCCGAAGCGTGCGTGATTAAAGCTCGACATGATGGATGTCATCACTGGATACATCGCCAGCGCACCAGAGAGGCTCGCGCCCAAAACATTTGAAAAACCAGTAACTAAGAAAATCAGAGTGAGTGCGGAGATGATGCGCATCGGCAAATCCCATTTAGGAGCTACCGGCAAAATTGCGTGCTTATCAAAAGGCACAGCGGTGCGTTGGAGGATCACCCAGACCAGTAACCACAGCGCAATTGCCGCCCAGATATTCGAAATCACCAACGAAAGAAGTGGTGCAAAAATCAGGTAAGCCAGGGTCGAAGCGGCGAAGCAGAGTGGCCAGGGGCGCGACTTGGCCAGGTGTGTATATACATATATATAGAGCAGCACCCCGGTCTGCCCTGCATAAGTACCAAGTATCGCCTCGTGGAGGAATTCGGCCCCTTGTTCGAAGTAGATCACCAGCAGGATGGGGGTTGCGATGAAGGGAATCGCGACGAAAATACCCCCGACTTTAGGGCCATATTTCTTTTGGATTGCGTAGGCGAAAACTATAAAGAGCGGCGCTAGCAGAAGTTTGATTGCAAGCGTGGTCACAGTTTGCATAGTACTTAGCGCGACAGAGTCAGAATCAACATTCGCGCCTATGTCCACAGATTTGTTCTGGACGAATTAATTAGTCAGCACACGCTTTTACATTTCCGCTTGCGTGTGGCTGTAGCTCAGCGGATAGAGCGCCCACCTAACGAAATGGGAGGTTGTAGGTTCAAATCCTACCAGCCATACGCACCAAAAGTGGTTCTGGAGTCGTTACCCGGAACCACTTTTCCATTTTCAGCTTTAAAGTTACAGAACGTTTAGATAGTGCGATAATTTCGATATGAGTGATACACAATCTGTTAATCAAAAAGTCGGTCGCGGCATGGGTTTGATGCTAATTGGCACCGGCCTTACGCACTT
>CAZLOJ010000036.1:0-7308 GCA_964561165.1 uncultured Bifidobacterium sp.
AGAACAATCTTCGGGTTTTTGAGGATTAAGCGCGCAATGGCCAACCGGGCCTTCTCGCCACCAGAGAGCCGATAACCACGCTCACCCACCATAGTTCCCAAACCATCTGGGAGCGTTGTTATAAGATCCCAAATCTGCGCCAACTCGCATGCACGCTTCAACTCTTCAAATGTGGCATCGCTCTTTGCGTATCGAAGATTCCCCTCGATCGTGTCGTGGAATAGGTGCGCATCTTGAGTCACAACACCAATCGTTTGTCGAAGTTCTTTGAGGTCTAAGTCTCTAAGGTCAACACCGCCTAGGGTGATTACGCCCGACGTGACGTCATAAAGCCTTGGGATGAGCGAGATAATCGTAGTCTTGCCAGCTCCAGACGGACCGACGAGTGCGACTAACTCTCCTTCGTTCGCGGTGAAATTCAACTCGTTCAGAATTTGTTCACTTGGAGCCAGATCTGGTTTTGCTACTACTTCAAGTGAAGCAAGCGAAACTTCTGATCCCTTTGGATATGCGAAGTCCACGTTCGAGAAAGTTAGCTCCATTTTTACCGGAAGAGGTTTTGGATTCGTTGGCGATGTCACCATTGGTTCAAGATCTAAAACCTCAAAGACTCGCTCGAAAGAGACAAGAGCAGTCATCACATCAACGCGAACATTAGAGAGCGCGGTAAGTGGACCGTAAAGTCGAGCTAGCAGAGCTGCAATCGCAAGAAGTTTTCCTACCGAAATAGTTCCTGATATCGCGAGATGGCCACCTAAACCATAAGCAATCGCCGTGGAGATTGATGCCACCAGCGTTAGCCCAATAAAGAAGATGCGGTTCGCTAGCGCAATCTTGATTCCGATATCGGCAACTTTTCTTGCTTTGCCACGGAAGGACGCACCTTCACTTTTACCATCGCCATAGAGTGAAACTAGCAGCGCACCACTGACATTGAAGCGTTCATTCATCATGCCAGACATCTCGGCATTGCCATTCATCGAATCTCGCGTGAGACCTTGAATTTTTCTTCCCATCATGCGAGATGGCAATAAGAAAATTGGGACCAGCACCAACGAAATCAGGGTGATTTGCCAAGAGAGATAGAAGAGAGCCCCGAGCACAAGTACCAGTGAGAGCACATTGGAGACCACACCAGCCAAGGTTGAAGTGAACGCCTGTTGCGCCCCGATGACATCAGAATTCAATCGTGAAATCAACGCTCCCGTTTGGGTCCGTGTGAAAAAAGCGATTGATTGCCGCTGCACATGCTCGAAGACCTGAGAGCGCAAATCAAAGATCAACCCTTCCCCGATTTGCGAACTGAACCAACGTCCTACGATATTCATCAGCGCATCAATCAACGCCAATCCAGCAATCGCGAGAGCAATTGCGGTAACTAATCCCCCATTTTTCGGAATCACTCCATCGTCAATCAAACGAGAGAGCAGAAGCGGGGTGGTGATAATTAAAACTGCATCGACAATTACGGTCAGAAGAAAAAATATAACCGCGCTCTTATAAGGACTCGCAAAGGAAATAATTCGCTTTAGCGTTCCAGGCTTCAATTTGATGTTCTTAACCGATTGATCTTGCGTCATGGAGCGATACATCATCCACGGCGCTTGCATAGTCATATAACTCGCGGCAGTTTGGCTAAACGGTGAAACCAAGTGCGCGAAGTTGCTCGCGACCAGATTCGGTGATCTTGTCGGGGCCCCATGGCGGCATCCATACCCAATTGATGCGAACGTCATCGGCAAGCCCATCGAGCGCACGCTTGGTCTGATCTTCAATTACATCAGTTAGCGGGCATGCGGCAGAGGTCAGAGTCATATCTAGAACGGCGATATTTGAAGGGTCGAGCGTAATGCCATACACCAGGCCGAGATCCACGACATTGATTCCCAATTCGGGGTCGACGACATCCTTCATTGCCTCGGTGAGGTCTTCGATTGATGAACTCATGCTCTCTCGCCTTCCACTCGCTTGCTCTTACCTGATTTACTTTGGTTCGCCCTAATCGCGCAGCGCTGCGTCGCGAAAAGCCATCCATCCCAACAGTGCACACTTTACTCGAGCCGGATACTTAGCGACCCCTGTGAAGGCAATCGCATCCTCTAGAACCTCGGTCTCTCCCGAAAAATTCCCCTTACTCTGCATTAGCTCAAGAAAGAGCCGCTCCAATTCCAGCGCCGCAGCACTTTCTTTACCAATCACCAAGTCGCACATGATGGACGCGCTCGCCTGTGAGATGGAACAACCAACTCCAGTCCAAGAGATTGCTTCGATGACACCATCGTGCACCGAGAGTCGGAGCGTCACCTCGTCACCACAGCTAGGGTTGTTATGGTGAACTTCGACGTCATATGGAGCGTGCAAAGATTTGTGGTGCGGATTCTTATAGTGATCGAGAATAATCTCTTGATACAAAGACTCTAGGCTCATTCTTATGCCACCTAAACCTTGAAAAATTTCTTAGCATCGATGACCGCAGAGATTAATTGATCTACCTCGTCGGCTGTGTTGTAGAGATAGAGACTGGCACGGGTGGTTGCCTGAACCTGCAGCGCTTGCATTAATGGCCATGCGCAGTGATGTCCAGTGCGAACTGCGATTCCTTGATCGTCAAGAACTTGACCAAGGTCGTGTGGATGAATCCCCTCTACAGTGAAAGAAATCGCGCCACCGCGTAATTTCATCTCTGTCGGCCCCACGATGGCAAGACCTGAAATCTCGGAGAGTCCCGCGATAGCTTGCTGAGTTAATTCGTGTTCGTGCGCAAACACCTGATCCATCCCAATATTCTGGAGATAATCGATTGCCGCTCCCAAACCAACAGCTTGTGCCATATTCGGTACACCCGCTTCAAATCTTTTAGGTGACGTGGCATAGCGCGCCGAATTGATTGTGGCGCTCTCAATCATCGATCCGCCCGTAAGCATTGGCGGCATCTGATTGAGCAATAGCTTCGCGCCCCAGAGAATTCCAACCCCCGTAGGTCCTAGCGCCTTATGACCAGAGAAGGCGAGGAAATCGATATCTAATGCACGAATATCAACTTTCATGTGTGGAGCTGATTGGCAGGCATCTAACAACATCAAAGAACCAACCACTCGAACTCGTTCAGTGATGGGTTGGAGATCCGTGATTGCCCCCGTGACATTTGATTGATGAGTCAGTGCAACTATCGCTGTGTTTTCATCGATTAACTCATTGAGGTTGCTCAGATCTAAACGACCATCGCTACTTACCGAGAACCAGCGGAGTTGCGCGCCGGTTTTCTCAGCTAGATGTTGCCACGGCAGGAGATTTGCATGATGTTCCAACTCGGAAACGACTATGTTTTTGGAGTTGTCGATGTAAAACGGTGAACTCTTATCTACTTTGCCAATGCTCGAATTCAGAAAACCATATGCAACTATATTTATCGATTCGGTCGCACTTTTGGTAAAGATAATCTCGTCGCTATCAACATTCAGAAAACTTGCCACCGTTGCGCGAGCGCCCTCAAACGCATCCGTTGCCTCTTCGGCAAGCAAATGCGCTCCACGGTGAACAGCTGCGTTGTGGTGAAAGTAAAATTCACGTTCGGCGTCTACAACAGCCCGAGGTTTCTGTGAAGTTGCGCCACTATCCAGATAGACCAACTTTTTTCCGTTGCGTACTACCCGGGAGAGGATAGGGAAATCCTCTCGCAGCGCATTTACATCAAAAGCAGGCATTAGTTACGTGTGTACTCCGCATAACCTTGGGCCTCTAGGCGATCGGCAAGTTCAGCCCCGCCTTGCTCAACGATGCGACCGCCCGCAAAGACATGGACGAAGTCCGGTTTGATATAGCGAAGAATCCGCGTGTAGTGCGTAATGAGCATCACGCCGACATCGCTCTTCGATTTGATTCGATTGACGCCCTCCGAGACTATCCGAAGCGCATCGACATCTAGGCCGGAGTCGGTCTCATCCAAGATTGCGATCTTGGGCTTGAGGAGCTCCATCTGCAAAATCTCGTGGCGCTTCTTCTCTCCACCAGAGAAACCTTCATTGACATTTCGCTCCGAAAAGGCTGGATCCATACCAAGTGCGCTCATCGCATCTTTCACTTCGCCTACCCATGTTCGCACCTTTGGCGCCTCGCCACGTATCGCTGTTGCCGCAGTGCGAAGGAAGTTTGAAACGGAAACCCCTGGAACCTCTACTGGATATTGCATCGCAAGAAATAGTCCAGCGCGAGCTCGCTCATCGACGCTCATTTCGAGAACATCGACGCCATCGAGGGTCACGCTGCCACCGGTAATCGAATACTTCGGATGACCGGCTATCGAGTATGCGAGCGTAGATTTACCGGAACCATTTGGACCCATGATGGCATGCGTCTCACCGCTCTTTATGGTGAGATCGACGCCCTTGAGGATTTCGCGTGCACCGCCCTCGGTATCTACGGACACTTGGAGATTCTTGATCTCTAATACTGACATCGCCTTCTTCTCGCTCTCTCTTGTTATCTCTAGCTCTTTGAAATGGTGACGTTGTCACCATCGATGGTTACCTGAAACTTTGTTGCCGCAGCTGTGGCTGGTGGAGTGGCTACTGCGCCGGTGCGAATGTCGAACTCCGCACCATGTAGCCAGCATTCGATGAGCGGACCATTCATCTCACCCTCACTCAGTGATGCGTCCGAGTGAGTACAGGTATCACCGATTGCGTAAACCTGATCTTCGAAAAGTGCGACGCAGACTGGAACGCCCTCGACCATGACCAATTTTGGAGCGCCCGGAGTTAGTTCGCTCTTGGCAAAAGTTGTCGTCATGCATTCACCTGCGAAAGCTCGCGATCAATTCGCGCCATCAAGCGCTCTTCGATCGTCTCTATCTTGATATTGCGAAGAAGTTCAGCAAAGAATCCACGCAACACCAATCGTCGAGCTTCAGTGGAAGGAATGCCGCGCGACATCAGGTAGAACAATTGATCATCATCGAAACGACCAGTGGCGCTTGCATGCCCAGCTCCTACGATCTCACCAGTTTCAATCTCGAGATTGGGAACCGAGTCTGCACGTGCGCCATCAGAGAGCAAGAGGTTTCGATTAAGTTCATAGGTATCAGTTCCTACTGCATTTGGGCGGATTGCAACATCGCCGAACCACACAGTTCGAGCTGATTCTCCGAGTAGCGCCCCTTTATAGGTCACTCGCGAGCGGCAATGTGGCTTGTCATGCTCAACGTGAACGCGGTGCTCGAGATGCTGTCCACTGGTTGCGAAATAAAGACCGTAGGCATCTACTTCACCACCAGTTGCGAGGAAATTAATGCGCGGAAGAAGTCGAACAGTTGCGCCGCCGAGAGTTACTTCGATGAGCGTGAGCTTCGCATCTTTGCCTATTACTGCTTGGTGTCGACCAAGATGTGTGGCGTCGTTCTCCCACTCTTGGAGGGAGATGAAGGTCAACTGTGCGCCATCGGCTAATTCGATTTCAACATCTTCAGAGAGGATCGCCGAACCAGAGTTATGCACGATTACTGTCGCCTTGGAGTGACGCCCCGCCTTCACTAAAACTCTTTCGAAGTTTGCGCTAGTTAGTGACGCTCCCACTCGATCTAAGAGGATTGGTGTGCTCGTTTCCATATCGGGGGGAATCTCAATGGTTAACACTTCGCTCGCTTTAGAGATTGCTGTCGCTGCAGCAAAATCTTCGGGAGCTACGAGAGGCGCTCCCCCTGTAGTTGTTGAAATTCGCACACCTTCAGGAGCCGAGAGGTTGGCAACCACACTCTTGCCCGCTTCGATGCTCCCATCAAGTAGGCCAATGATCCGCGGAAGTGGCGTAAAACGCCAAGCCTCCTCGCGACCAGTTGGAAGTGTTGGAGCGACCAACGTTGAGATTTGTGCACTTGCCATTAACCGACCGCTCCTTCCATTTGCAACTCAATGAGTCGGTTGAGTTCAAGCGCATACTCCATTGGCAATTCACGAGCAATTGGCTCGACAAAGCCACGCACAATCATCGCCATCGCTTCATCTTCAGATAGTCCACGCGACATTAGATAGAAAAGCTGATCGTCACTGATTTTCGAGACGGTAGCTTCGTGGCCCATTTGCACGTCATCTTCACGGACGTCGACATAGGGATAGGTGTCCGATCGCGAAATGGTGTCAACAAGGAGCGCATCGCATTTAACGGTGCTCTTTGAATGATGTGCGCCTTCCTCAACCTTGACCAGGCCGCGATAAGAAGTTCGCCCACCACCGCGCGCAACAGACTTACTGATAATTGTTGATGAAGTGTACGGAGCTGCGTGCACCATCTTCGCGCCAGCATCTTGGTGTTGACCTTCGCCTGCGAATGCGATGGAGAGAGTTTCGCCCTTTGAGTGAGCGCCCATGAGAAAGACTGCTGGGTATTTCATTGTGACCTTAGAGCCGATATTGCCATCGATCCATTCCATGGTTGCGCCTTCTTGGCAGACTGCCCGCTTGGTCACGAGGTTATAGACATTGTTCGACCAATTTTGAATTGTCGTATAACGCACGCGTGCATTCTTCTTCACGATGATTTCGACTACTGCAGAGTGGAGTGAATCTGAGGAATAGATAGGCGCAGTACATCCTTCGACGTAGTGGACATAGGAATCTTCGTCAGCGATGATCAATGTGCGCTCGAATTGACCCATATTCTCAGTATTAATCCGGAAATAAGCTTGGAGAGGAATCTCCACGTGTACGCCCTTTGGAACGTAGACGAAGGATCCGCCAGACCACACGGCAGTATTGAGCGCTGCGAACTTGTTGTCGCCTACCGGGATTACAGTGCCGAAGTACTCCTTGAAGACATCCTCGTGTTCACGAAGTGCAGTATCGGTATCCAAGAAGAGCACACCTTGGGCTTCGAGGTCCTCGCGAATGGAGTGATACACAACTTCTGATTCGTATTGCGCGGCAACGCCAGCGATTAGACGATTCTTCTCGGCTTCAGGTATTCCAAGTCGATCGTAGGTGTTCTTAATGTCATCAGGAAGTTCTTCCCAAGATGTCGCTTGCTTCTCAGTTGAACGCACAAAATATTTGATGTCATCAAATTTGATACCTGAGAGATCAGAGCCCCACTCTGGCATTGGCTTCTTGCCAAATAGCGAGAGACCCTTAAGGCGTAAATTGAGCATCCACTCTGGTTCGCTCTTCTTTGACGAGATATCGCGCACGACATCTTCATTGAGTCCGCGACGTGAATTCGCTCCGACGTCGTTCGCGTCCGACCAGCCGTACTGGTATTTGCCGATTCCCTCTAGCTCTGGATGTGTGGTCGCGCTCATTCGGTTGCCCCTTTTGCTCT
>CAZLOJ010000036.1:7408-11038 GCA_964561165.1 uncultured Bifidobacterium sp.
GTCGTGCGCTTACTACTAACGTGATTGGTACTTTTTGGAATTACCGTGGTGCAGACACCGTCGCCATGCGCGATGGTTGCGAGCCGTTGGACGTGGGTGCCAAGAATTTTTGCAAAGACTTCCGTCTCCATTTCACACAGTTGCGGAAACTCAGCGGCCACGTGTGCAATCGGACAATGATGCTGACAGAGCTCGATGCCAATGGGAACGTTATGGGCGTTGGCTGCATAACCTTCGTCAGTTAAGAAATCGGCGAGCGCCAATACAGAAACCGAGGAGTTGCCACTCTTACTCTTGCCCTGGGTGCGATCCCGCCCTGCAAGGAACTTGCGCTCCATTTCGTCGGCACGAGAGCGAGCGAATGCGCTCACGCTCCAGGGTGCACTACCCACTGACTCTGACCCTGACTCTGATTCTCCTTGCGCGATGAAACGTAGCGCTGAGATTGCTAGATCATCGTAGGAGTGCTCAAAGGAAGTTCTACCGCTGTCGGTCATAACAAAAACTTTGGATGGTCGACCACGACCTACATTCACATTTGCTCGCGCCCGCGGCTCACGCGCTTCAATGACCCCTTCCTCGAGCAACGCATCGAGGTGGCGGCGAATCCCAGCTGGGGTAATTCCCAATCGCTCCGCAAGTACCAGAGCAGTTGATGGCCCGTTCTCCAGAATGGAGCGGGCGATGACCTCGCGGGTCTTAAGTTCGGGAGTTGCTAATTTCACAACGATATTGTGTCGTAATTCGCTACGCACTGCCACTTTCAAGGCGCTATCCGCGAGTGCGCTCGACTAGGCTCGCCGCTGTGGCCAGCAAAGTCCTGATATTTCTCACCCGTGCCCTCCTTGTCGCGCAAGCTGCCATTGTCATTACGGGCGGCGCCGTTCGTCTGACGAAGTCCGGGTTGGGTTGCCCCACCTGGCCCGAGTGCGCACCTGGCTCTTTCTTGCCCTCCCCCCATCAAGCCGAAGATCCATTAAATATTTGGATTGAATTCGCCAATCGCCTTCTCACTTTCTTACTTCTTGCGATAGCTCTCGCCGTAGTGGTCGCAATCCTTCGCAATAAACGCCGTGATCTGCGCCTACTAGCGGTTGCGCAGGTTCTAGGAATCTTGGGCCAGGGAGTGGTCGGGGGAATCACCGTTCTCACCAAACTTCATCCTGCCGCCGTTGGCGCCCACTTCATCCTCTCGATTGCCCTCATTGGTGGCGCGGTTGCGCTCGTCGAGCGCGCGAAGGGGTATCCAACTCGCGGTGAACTCGCTCCAATTGCGCGCAATCTTCTCCGTGGCCTGGTGCTCCTGGGGTTGATCGTCATCACGTTGGGGATTGTGGTGACTGGGAGCGGACCGCACGCAGGTGACCTAGCTGCACCCCGATTTGGTTTTGATATTCGAACAGTGGCCTGGCTCCATGCCGATGCAGTGATTGCCTTCATCGGTCTACTTGTCGGCTATCTCCTGTTGCTGAAATTTGCCCCCGTTGTTGTCGACAATCACCTCACGGGAGTTCGCAATAAAGAGGCGCGCACGCTCGTACTTATCACCCTTGCTCAAGGCGCTATCGGTTACACCCAGTACTTCACAGGAGTGCCGGAGTTGTTAGTGACGGCGCACCTTCTTGGAGTGGTCATTCTGTGGAGCGCGCTAATCCGCCATGGGATTCGAATCAACATGTGGCAGCGGAGCGCTCGGTAGCAATTCATCGCTTCTGGCGCGTTGCTCCCCCGCCAGCTCAAGCGCTTTGGATAGGGTCTTGATGTGCCTGCATCGGTAAATTCTTCAAACGTCATTAACGTTCCGAATTGGTCAGCAATGGATGACCGAGCAATTGTTTATGCCCGAGCGCTCGCCGCGGATGCTGTGCAACGTGCGGGTAACGGACATCCAGGCACTGCGATGGCGCTTGCGCCCGCGGCATACCTTCTTTTTCAGCGCCACATGCGACATGACCCACGCGATCCATCGTGGATTGGCAGAGACCGCTTTATTCTCTCGTGCGGTCACTCGTCATTAACGTTGTACACCCAGCTGCTGTACGCGGGGTATGGCCTAACCCTCGATGATATGAAGAGCTTTCGAAAGATGGGCTCGAAAACTCCTGGCCACCCAGAGTTTGGCCACACCGCTGGCGTGGAAACAACTACTGGACCACTCGGTCAAGGAATTTCCAATGGCGTTGGTATGGCGATGGCCGCACGATTTGAACGCGGATTGCTCGACCCGCATGCGGAGAAGAATAAGAGCATTTTCGATCACTACATCTATGTGCTTGCATCAGATGGAGATCTTCAAGAAGGGGTCAGTGCGGAAGCCTCGTCAATTGCAGGTCTACAAAAACTCCACAACTTGATCGTGATTTATGACGATAACGACATCACTATCGAAGGGAACATTTCGCTCGCATTTCGAGAGGATGTAGATGCGCGGTATCGCGCGTATGGCTGGAATGTACTTAACGTTGGAACTGCGAAAGACGGCAGCGTTGATGTCGATGCTCTTCATGGCGCGTTGGAAGCAGCGCGTGCGCAGAGCGAACAACCCACTCTGATTCGCCTCAAAAGTGTCATTGCTTGGCCAGCACCAAAATTGCAGGGCACTTCCAAATCTCATGGCGCTGCCTTAGGTAAAGATGAAGTTGCAGCGACAAAGCTCGCGCTTGGGTTAAACCCCGATGAAGATTTTCAATTGCCAGAGGACGTGCTAACGCACGTCAGACTTGTTGGTGAACGCGGCGCTGCCTTGCATCGCGAATGGGATACACAATTCAAAGCTTGGCAAGCAGCTAATCCAGATCGAGCAAAAGTTCTAGCACGAATGGAATCACGAGAGATTGATTCAACAATTCTTAACCAGATCCGCGCCGAGTTCTCACACGAGAAAGAGATATCTACTCGAAAGGCTTCTGGGGACACTATTGCCAAGATCAGCGAGCTGCTTCCTGAGTTCTGGGGTGGCTCGGCAGATCTCGCTGAAAGCAATAACACCACGATCGAAGGTGGCGGCGATTTCTTGCCGGAAAATCCCTACGGTCGAATTCTGCACTTTGGAATTAGAGAACATGCAATGGGCTCTTTGATGAATGGAATTGCACTCCACGGTGGCACCCGAGTCTTTGGCGGAACCTTCTTGGTCTTTAGCGATTACATGCGACCAACAGCTCGCCTCGCTGCGCTAATGAATCTGCCGGTGACTTTTGTCTGGAGCCATGATTCGATCGGGCTAGGTGAGGATGGACCAACGCACCAACCAATCGAACATATCGCAGCGCTACGAGTAATACCGGGTCTATCGGTCATTCGGCCAGCTGATGCAAATGAAGTGGCAATCGCATGGCGTGAAATTCTCAAACGAAATAAACCTGCTGCACTTTTGCTCTCTCGCCAAAACCTTCCGGTCTTCAATCGCTCTGAAGTGCAGAGCGTTGAAGGGGTTGCGAAGGGCGCTTATGTTCTTCATGAGCCGGCGAAAGCTCCGCAAGGCATCATCATTGCCACGGGTTCAGAAGTGTCGATCTCCCTCGCTGCTGCGCAGCTAGCTCAGGGTGAAGGGATCGCAATTCGAGTAGTGAGCGCTCCATGTTTGGAATGGTTCAATGAACAAAGCGCCCAATATCGAGAGAGCGTTCT
>CAZLOJ010000037.1:0-10614 GCA_964561165.1 uncultured Bifidobacterium sp.
CAGCATTCGGATACTCCACAATCGAAGATTTACTCCGCCACTACCCACGCAGGTATGTCGCACGTGGCGAACTCACTGATATCGATGAATTGAAAGATGGCGATGTGGTGACGATTTTGGCTGAGATAGTCGATACCAACAATCGCCCTATGCGTGGACGGAAAGGCTCGATTCTTGAAGTAAGGGTTAGCGATGGGAAGAAAAAACTCTCACTAACGTTCTTCAATCAAGCGTGGCGCGAGCGGGAGATGCGCGTAGGGCGCACTGGTTTGTTTGCAGGGAAGATTGGAACGTATAAAGGAGCGCGCCAACTCGCACATCCTGAATATCTCTTAATTCCAGACGGTACTGATAGCGATGAAGCAGCAGGGGAGTTTGCCGGCAAATTAATTCCGGTCTATCCCGCCACGGCAAAGTTTCCCTCATGGAAGATTGGACAATGCATCCGGACAATTCTCGATGTCATCGATGAGATTCCCGAGACCTTGCCCGATGAATATCGTGGAGATCTACCAAGTGCCCACCAGGCGCTGCATGACATTCATCTACCCGAATCGCATCTAGCAGCAACAAAATCGCTGGAGCGACTCACCTTTGATGAAGCGCTTGCTCTGCAATTACTTCTTGCGCGCCGTCGTCACCAATTTGAATCACTGCACACGACCCCACGTTTGTTTCGCAGCGGTGGATTACTAGAGATCTTCGATAACAATCTCCCGTTCGAACTAACTGCAGGTCAGATTGAAGTAGGTAACGAGATCGAGTCGGATATGAAATCACAACGTCCGATGCATCGATTGCTCCAAGGTGAAGTTGGATCGGGCAAGACCATTGTTGCCTTACGCGCGTTATTAGCTGTCGTTGATACGGGTGGTCAGGGTGCGTTGCTAGCACCCACTGAAGTTCTGGCGGCGCAGCACTTTCGTTCCATCTCTGCAACGCTCGGCGAATTAGCAAGTGCAGGAATGCTCGGTGGCAGCGATCGCGCCACTCGAGTGGTGCTCCTGACGGGCTCCACGCCCGCGCCGGTACGTAAAGAAGTGTTGGCACAGATAAAAGATGGTTCTGCCGGAATTGTCATCGGCACGCACGCGTTGTTGAGTGAGGGTGTTGATTTTGCAGACCTTGGATTGATTGTCGTCGACGAGCAACATCGCTTCGGTGTTGAGCAACGAGATGCGCTCAAACTTAAGGCGCAACTTCCGCCACACTTATTGGTGATGACAGCAACGCCTATCCCTCGGACTGTGGCGATGACCGTCTTTGGTGATTTAGATATTTCTACATTGACTGAACTTCCAAAAGGGCGCTCACCTATCACAACACATGTCATCCACGAAGTAGAAAAGCCACATTATGTTGAGCGCGCGTGGGAGCGAATTCTCGAAGAGGTGGGTAAAGGTGCACAGGCGTACGTTGTCGCGCCACGAATTGAGAGCGGCGAAAAAGATGGCGACGAGTCGGGTGAGCAAGCACACTCAGTCGAGGCGCTCTATCAATTCCTCACCCAAGGGCCACTGAAATCTTTGCGAGTAGGTTTGCTGCACGGCAAGTTATCTAGCGAAGAGAAAGATCGAATCATGCGATCGTTCTCAGAAGGTGATGTCGATTGCCTAGTCGCAACAACGGTTATCGAAGTAGGTGTTGATGTACCCAATGCCACGGTGATGGTGATTGCCGATGCAGATCGTTTTGGAATCTCGCAACTTCATCAGCTTCGAGGGCGAGTAGGACGTGGTTCCAAAGCTGGCCTGTGTTTGCTACTGACCAAAGTGGATGAGCAGAGCGCAGCGATGGAGCGATTGCAAGCAGTTGCTAGTTCAGTTGATGGGTTCGAACTTGCCCGCGTTGACTTAGACCAACGACGTGAAGGTGATGTGCTCGGCACGGCACAATCAGGTAGCCGTTCTCAATTACGTCTCCTGCGCGTTCTTCGCGATGAGAAGATCATCGAACGCGCTCGCGAGGTAGCAATACGTATCATTGCTGCAGATCCGGAATTGGTGAACCACAGTGCGCTCCGCGACGAACTTGCAATGTTAGAACGTGATGAGCGTTCAGATTTCATTGAGAAAGCCTAAAAACGACTATGAGAATTATCGCTGGCACCGCTAAAGGAAGAACCCTCACGCAACCGGCAGGAGTGACAAGGCCAACTTCAGATCGAACGCGAGAGGGAATCTTCTCCGCGCTTGAATCTGAAATCGGAACCTGTGCAGGAATCACGTTTCTTGACCTCTACGGCGGTACTGGCGCGGTGGGATTAGAAGCGCTCTCACGCGGCGCGAGCGAGGTGATTGTGGTGGAAAAAGATGTTAAAGCTGCAAGCGTTTGTCGTGAGAATTACGAATTGATTTCACGCTCCACATCGGGAACGTTTTCTGTACTTCGAATGAGCGTTGATAGTTTCCTTGATCTCGAGGCATCGAAACTTCCAAGTTGTGATGTGGTTTATCTCGATCCTCCCTATGAGGTCACCAATGGAGTCATTGAGAAGATTCTTAGCAAGATTTGTGATCGAGGGTTGCTGCACGCTGACGCAGTCGTCATAGTGGAGCGATCAGCCCGCACTAAGCCCTTCACATGGCCTGCAGGGCTGCAAGCCTTGAAGGAGCGAAAATACGGAGAGGGCGCTGTTTACTTCGGGGTTTCCTGATTTCTCGCCCTGAGCCGGCTCTGCTTGCTACCGTGTCCTCATGATGCGCGTGGTTTGCCCCGGCTCGTTCGACCCCATCACCTTTGGGCACCTTGATGTCATTGAACGGGCAAGTGAACAGTTTGACGAGGTCGTAGTTGCAGTTCTGGTGAATCGGACCAAGGGTTCGCTCTTCACCGTTGAAGAGCGGATGGAGATGATTCGCGAAACTGTGGCAGGTTTTGCAAATGTCAAAGTAGATTCCTGGAGTGGACTACTGATTGATTATTGCAAAGAGCGAAAGATTCCTGCAATTGTGAAAGGCCTTCGCGCAGTCAGTGATTTTGATTACGAACTTCAAATGGCACAAATGAACCGTCAACTCTCTGGAATTGAGACTTTGTTCATGGCAACTCGTCCAGAGTTCTCATTTCTCTCCTCGTCATTAGTGAAAGAGTTGGCAACGTATGGTGGAGATGTCACGACCTATGTCCCAGCGCCAGTTCATGCCTCGCTTGTGGAACGTATCGGAGGAGGTAAGTCATAAATGGAGTCACTTGATAAGTTGCAACTTGCACTCTCGATGGTGGAAGAGGCTCGCTCTGTCCCACTCAGCGCTTCGTGTGTAGTGCACCGTGGGGAATTACTTGGCATACTCGATGAAGTTCGCTTAAGTCTTCCTTCTGATCTTGATGCTGCGTCGAAAGTTCTCACTGATCGAGATTCCATTGTCGAAGAAGGTCGAGTCAGCGCGGAGCAACTTGTTGCAATGGCGCGAGAAGAAGCCGCACGTTTGGTTGAGCAAACCGAGATAGTAATTGCTGCGCGAGCAGAGGCAGAGCGAATTTTGAGTCAAGCTCATCAAAGCGCACAAGAGCAGCGCGACGAGGTTGATTCTTATATTGATTCTCGACTGGCCACCCTTGAAGTCATTCTTACCAAGACGATGGATGCGGTGGTCAAGGGTCGCGAACGTATTGCTGGCGCTAGCGAGAAAGATGTTCTCTCCCAGCTAGCTGACGAATAGATTTCGAGAGATCGCAGATGAGTGGGTCAGTCGCTTCCGAGTTCGCTATCTCAATCCATGACTTACGCCGCCAGCCAGGCGAGATGATGGAAATCAATCGCCGCTTTCCCACTCCAGAGCGAATCGGAATCGACATCATCGCAATCGAAGTGAATACCGAAATTTCAATTTCAGGAAAAGTGGAGTCAGTATCCACTGGAGTACTCGCAAGTTGTCAGGTTGACGCAATCGCAACGGGGGAGTGCGTGCGATGTTTAGACCCGCTCACACTTCCCATTCACGCTTTTATTCAAGAGCTCTATTACTACTCAATTCCGCTTGACCTCGAAGAGGATGAGGATGAACCGCTCTTGATCTCCGATGAGAGTATCGACCTGCTTGCTCCAATTCGTGATGGAGTAATTCTCGACTTGCCATTAACGCCGCACTGCTCCGAGGAGTGCCTGGGGCTCTGCCCTGATTGCGGAGAGAAGGTGGCAGATAACCCTGAGGGCCACGATCATCAGAGCATCGACCCGCGCTGGGCTGCCTTGGGAAAACTTGAGCAGCTCGATGGAGGCTCAGGGCAAGAGGGCTGATTTCGGGCCGTTTTGGAAATTGTCCCCTGATACGGGATAGTTCTCCCATGCCAGTACCAAAGCGCAAGCTCTCCCGTGCCCGGACTCGTTGGCGCCGGAGCATGTGGCGTACCACCGCAGCGAACACGGTTCTCTGCGAGCAGTGCCGACAGCCACGTTTGCAACATATCGCGTGCCCAACATGTGGCACTTATCGGGACCGTAACGCTCTAGAGGTTTAAGTAGCACTATGCATCGCGACCTAACTCAGGCTCTCGGTGCTGAGGTTGATGAACAACTCCTTGAGATAGCCCTAACGCACCGCTCCTTCGCGTACGAAGCTGGTGGATTACCCACGTATGAGCGCCTGGAATTTTTGGGCGATAGCGTTCTGGGCCTCATCGTGACCGCCGAGTTGTATCAGCGCTATCCAGATCTTCCAGAGAGCAGATTAAGTCCGCTTCGCTCGGGCATCGTCAATACCGTTGCGCTCGCCGAAGTTGCGCGAACGCTTGGACTTGGTAACCACATCAAGATTGGCAAAGGCGAAGAAAGTTCTGGCGGAAGAGCCAAGGCTTCTATTCTCGCCGACTCGTTAGAGGCGTTATTTGGAGCGCTCTACATAGATAAAGGGTTCGAAGCAACAAAGAGCATCATCCTGCCTCTGATTGCACCGCTAATTTCACATGCTCTCGAGCGAGGTGCAGGTTTAGATGGCAAAACTGCGCTGCAGGAGCTAGTAGCGGAGCGAAACTTGGGAGTTCTTGAATATGTAGTCACCGATTCTGGCCCTGATCACGACAAGGATTTTGCTGCCGAGGTGCGCGTGCATGGTGCAGTAGTTGGCCACGGAACAGGAAAGAGCAAGCGTGAAGCAGAACAGATCGCTGCGACGATGGCATTTGCTGCCTTAAGCGACCGTGCCTGAGTTACCTGAAGTCGAAACGGTCCGAAGTGAGCTGGCTCGCTGGCTCCCAGGAAAAAGGATTTCATCGGTAAAGATCCTCCATCCGCGCGCGGTTCGAAGGAGCTCCGGCCCTTCTTTGCAAAGTGCCAAGAACCCACTACTTGGTGCAGAAATCGTGGCGGTGAATCGGCGCGGTAAATTCCTCTGGCTTACCTTCGATTGTCCGTATGCACTGGTGATTCATCTGGGAATGAGCGGGCAAGTTCATCTGCCAAAAGTTCCTGCAACGCGATCGTCACATGTTCGCGCTATTGCGGAATTCACCAACGGTGCAAAAGAGCTTCATTTTGTCGATCAACGTACCTTCGGGTATCTCGCACTGGAAGAGTTGACGGAAGATATCCACGGTAGTACCAGCGTTGGGGGAATTGTTCCACGCTCAATAACCCACATCGCCCCTGATTTGATGGAAGTTTTCGACAACCACACCTCTAGCTACTCGCAAGCGAGAGTGAACGAGAAAATTCGCTCGCGAAAGAGTGAGATCAAGCGGGTACTTCTCAATCAGGAGGTAGTAAGTGGAGTAGGAAACATTTATGCCGACGAGGGGCTCTGGTCAGCAAAGATTCATCCTGAAACGCATGCCAATGCGTTGCATTCTGGAGAGGTCGATGCGCTTCTGGTCGCTTTGCGCGAGGTGATGATGCGCGCTATCGATGCAGGCGGCACCTCCATCGACGAGCAGTACAAACGGGTCAATGGTGAGAGCGGGTACTTTGACGTTGAACTCAATGCGTATGGCCAGGATGGTGAGCCATGCGTGCGATGTGGAACCCTCATCCAAAGGTTGAGGTTTATGAATCGCTCAAGCCACCTCTGCCCGAAGTGCCAGAAGAAGCGCTAGCCACTAGTTAGGGTAAGCGCAGGTGGTCGCTGTGGAGTGCGGCCGCGATTTTTCCTGTTTCCGTGCTGCGAGAGGGGGTGGATCGATGTACCTCAAGGCGTTAACCCTAAAAGGGTTTAAATCGTTCGCATCTGCCACCACGCTTCGCTTTGAACCAGGCATTACCTGCGTTGTTGGCCCCAATGGCTCCGGAAAATCGAACATCATTGATGCCCTCACCTGGGTGATGGGCGAACAGGGGGCGAAGAGCCTTCGTGGCGGCAAGATGGAAGATGTCATCTTTGCTGGCACTACTGGACGCGCTCCGCTAGGTCGCGCAGAAGTTTCGGTAACTATCGATAACACTGATGGCGCACTGCCCATTGAATTCTCTGAAGTGACCATCTCACGCATTCTCTTTCGTAATGGCACAAGCGAGTACCAGATCAACGGTGAGACCTCGCGATTGCTAGATATTCAAGAGTTGTTAAGTGATAGTGGCATCGGTCGTGAAATGCATGTCGTGGTCGGCCAGGGACAGCTCGATTCCATTCTCTCTGCTAATCCAGAAGAACGGCGCGCCTTTATTGAAGAAGCCTCTGGAATTCTTAAACATCGCAAGCGCAAAGAGAAAGCGCTTCGAAAGTTAGAGGCAATGCAAGCTAACTTCGCGCGAATTCAAGATCTTCTGACTGAACTTCGCCGTCAACTAAAGCCACTTGGCAAGCAAGCGGAGGTTGCAAAGAAAGCTGCAACCATTCAGGCCGATGTACGCGATGCGAAACTTCGCCTTTATGCAGAGGACTTAATTCAACTCAAAGAAACGTTCACTGTGGAAGTTGCAGATGAGGGTGCGCTCCGTGCGCGACGCACTGAAGTGGAGCGCGAACTTGAAACCATTCGCGCACGCGAAGGAGAGTTGGAGCAATTAACTTTCTCTCAAGCGCCGCTCCTCTCTAAAGCGCAGGATACTTTCTATCAACTTAATTCCTTGCGCGAGCGGTTCCGCGGTAGCGCTAACTTGGCGAGTGAGCGAGCTCGATATCTTTCTGATTCCGAAGAGGTGCTTGCCTCAACCGTCGACCCCGAAGCGATGGAACGTGAAGCAGCAGGAATTCGTGCACAAGAAGAGGCGCTACGTCAGACATTAACCGCACAAGAAGAGGCGCTACGCGTTGCCAGCGCGAACCTTGCAGCAGCCGAAGGAGAATTAAAGGCACGTGAAAATGAATTAGCCCAAGCCCTCCGCGCAGCAGCAGATGTGCGCGAAGGAAATGCGCGCCGCGAAGGCGAAATCAATTCGCTGCTTTCGCGGATTCAAGCAAGTGAAGCCGAGATCGCGCGACTCTCACGTAATCGCGATGATGCACTCAATCGAGCAGCTCAAGCGCAGCAGCAATTCGCTGCAAAAGAAGCTGAAATAGCAGGACATGGGGCCGGGGAAGAGGAATTAGATTCCGACTACCAAGGCAAGAAGAGCGCCCTAGATACTGCTAACGCAGAGCTCGAAGCGCTACGAGACCGTGAGCGCGCGATTGAACGAGAACGATCGTCGACACAAGCTCGCGTTGAAGCGCTCAAACTCTCGGTCGCATCTCGTGATGGCAGCGCTGCGCTGCTCAATGCGCGTAATGAAGTCCCAGTACTTGGCTCGTTGGCATCCTTGATGGAAGTAGCAAGTGGATGGGAAGTTGCTATTGGTGCAGCACTGGGATCAC
Organism: uncultured Bifidobacterium sp.; assembly: GCA_964561165.1. GTDB lineage: Bacteria > Actinomycetota > Actinomycetes > Nanopelagicales > Nanopelagicaceae > IMCC26077. The sequence goes on from CAZLOJ010000037.1 coordinate 7,728, forward strand.
TTGCTGATGCTGTAGTGGTAGGTCGACTCTCTGATGCACTCGATGCTCTTACCCTGCTCAAGCGCGAGAATGCTGGGCGCGCTGAGATTGTGGTGGTTGGTGCGCAAGAGAGTCCCGTTCAAATTTTTAATCAACCATTGCCGCAGAGCGCATATCGAGCCGTTGATCTCATCCGGACTGCTCAATTACAACGTCCGTTGGCGCAACTTCTTGGCAATACAGTAATTGCCGAGTCGTTAAATGTCGCCCATGCAATCTTGCAGCAATATCCAACGCTACGTGTAGTTACTAAAGAAGGCGACATACTCGGTCGAGATCTTGTAAGTGGAGGCTCAAAGAGCGAATCGAGCATCGTCGAATTGAATGCAGCTATTGAAGTGAGCGAACAGAAGTTAACCGAGCTCACCCACAATGGCGAGCGACTTCGATTTGAAATCTCGCAAGCTGTCGACAAAGTCGCCGTGCAGCGAAACGAACTTGAGCGATTGCTCGCTGCGCTGAATGAATCCGATGCTCGGATGGCGGCGCTCGCTGAGCAGATTGCCGTTTTCAGTCAAACTCGTTCGGCTGCTCATGCAGAGGCAGAGCGCCTCACTGCCTCGATTAGTGAAGCAAATGATTTAATCGCTCGCTTTCAGGCTGATCTCATCGAGTTACAGAATGCTCCTATTGCACCTGCACCTGTCGTGGAGACAGATAGTTTTGCGGTCGATCAATTGCGAGAGCGCGTCTCACTCGCCCGGACTGTTGAAATGGAAGCGCGGCTCACTTTGCGAACGAGTGAGGAACGGGCGAATGCAATGGGAGAGCGCGCGGCCGCACTCGAACGCGGTGCGCAGAATGAAAGAGACTCTCGCGTGCGGGCGGTAGCCAAGCGGGAAGCGCGCGCACATGCAGCAGTCGTGGCGCAGCGCCTTGCAGAAATTGCTTATGACGCGTTGATTCAGATCGAAGTATCCATTACTAAAGCGATGGCAGAACGTAGCGCGCTCGAAGCGGCACGAACCGAACGTGAAGGCGAGATCCTCGCGGTGCGATCAAAGAATCGTGAGCTCACCGCCGAAATGGAACAGCTCACAGATAGCGTCCATAAAGATGAGATTGCCCGCGCCGAACAGCGGATGCGCATAGAGCAACTCGAAGAGAAGATCGCGACCGAGTTTGGTTTAGATACCGCAACGTTAATTGCTGAATATGGACCGACAAATGATGTACCAACCTTTGTCTTGGATGATGATGGGCAAGTAATCTCAACCGAAGTCATTCCGTACCGTCGTGATCAGCAAGAAAAACGTCTGGCCGCCGCAGAGCGCTCACTTGCGCTGCTAGGAAAGATCAACCCACTAGCGCTCGAAGAGTTCTCAGCGCTCGAGGAGCGGGCGAAATATCTGGCTGACCAATTAGAGGATTTGAAAAATACCCGCCGCGACTTGCTCGAAATTGTTCGAGAGGTTGATGAGCGAGTAGAGACAATTTTCAAAGAGGCATATCGCGATACCGCCAAGGCATTTGGTGAGATTTTCCCCCGACTCTTCCCTGGTGGAGATGGCCGTTTGATTCTTACTAACCCAGAAGATTGGCTAACCACTGGCGTTGATGTCGAAGCGCGTCCACCTGGAAAACGCGTGAAGCGTTTGTCGCTGCTCTCTGGTGGCGAGCGCTCGCTTACGGCTGTTGCGCTTCTGGTTGCAATCTTCAAGGCACGGCCAAGTCCGTTCTATGTTCTTGATGAAGTTGAAGCTGCCCTTGATGATGTGAACTTAGGTCGCCTTCTTGAAGTGCTCGCTGAATTGCGCGCTGACTCGCAGCTGATCATCGTCACGCACCAGAAACGCACGATGGAGATTGCCGATTCACTCTACGGCGTGACCATGCGTGGCGACGGGGTGACTGAAGTCATTTCGCAGCGAATTCGAGAAGTAGAGAACGCCTAGTGGCGCTCTTCTCTAAGTTCAGTTCGCTCTTTAAGCGTACGCAAGAGAGCCCATCGCATGATCGTGGCCACATTGATTGGGATGAGCTCGAGGGCACATTGATCGGCGCTGATTTAGGTCCGACCATTGCCCATGAGGTGGCGCAGCAACTCAAAGAAGACAAGAAGCTCTCGCTTCATGACGCGCTTGAGAAACTCCTCGTAGCGAAAGAACGCGCGTTAAACCTCGCCAGCGCCGGACCGACGGTAATCCTTATCGTTGGGGTGAATGGCAGCGGGAAGACAACAAGCGTCGGAAAACTTGGCGCACTCCTTGCTGCTGAAGGTAAGTCGGTAGTCGTTGTTGCCGCAGATACATTTCGCGCGGCTGCTCGAGAACAGTTAGAGACGTGGGCGGCGCGCTCAGGCCTGATCTGTTTCGGCGGCAAGGATGGTGCAGACCCTGCCGCAGTTGCCTTTGATGGCGTCAGCCAGGCGCTCGAGCGGGGCGCTGACTATGTACTTATTGATACTGCGGGCCGACTCCACACAAAAGAGGGGTTGATGGATCAACTCGGCAAAATCCGTCGAGTGGTCGAGAAGCGAGCCCCTATCTCTGAAGTGCTCTTAGTGCTAGATGGCAGCACCGGTCAGAACGCGTTGGCACAGGCGGAGAACTTCACCGCTGCTGTCGAGGTGACTGGACTTGTGTTAACAAAGCTCGATGGCTCTACTCGCGGCGGATCTGCCCTGGCTATCGAACGTTCGCTTGGGATACCGATCAAATTTGTCGGCACTGGGGAAGGTGTAGGCGACTTCTCGCCCTTCTCACCAGAGGGATATATCTCAGGCCTGTTGAGCCAGTAGGGACTGCGGAAACATCCGCGTTACACAAGTGCGCGATTGTTTATCAACGCGAAACCTGCCACTAACCCCTTCGACGTAGAGCCCCTCCATAGTTACCCCACCTGCAAC
>CAZLOJ010000038.1:0-10590 GCA_964561165.1 uncultured Bifidobacterium sp.
GAATAACTTTGGTAAGCCAGCGGAATGGCAACCAGAGCAGAATTGGCAGCCACCATTCGATCCATATGGAAACGGAATTGGAATCTCGTCACGATTAGATCAACAAGAGGCGCAACGGATTGCGCCTGCTCAGGAATTTGGTGAGTGGAATAACTTTGGTAAGCCGGCGGAATGGCAACCAGAGCAGAATTGGCAGCCGGATTACAACTTCCAGCAACCACAACATTTCGCTCCGCACTATGAGCAGTTCGCCGGTGGATTCAATCAACCTGCAGCATTCATGCCACCGCAAGGAAATTGGCAGCCGGATTACAACTTCCAGCAACCACAACATTTCGCTCCGCACTATGAGCAGTTCGCCGGTGGATTCAATCAACCTGCAGCATTCATGCCACCGCAAGGAAATTGGCAGCCACCACAAGAAAACTGGCAACCGCCAGCAGCACACGGCTTCGCACCGCCTCCTTTCACCGATGCATCAGGTTTTCCTGTCAAAGATGTATCAGGAATAGCCTTCGCGGATGGACCGCAAGCCTTTGATGGACAACTCTCGAATGCGGCTTTTAGTGAATTGGCTCCAGAGGCAGAATTCGGGTTTGATACATCGACTCAAGAACAGACTCCCCAGTAAAAGCAGAGTGAGAGAGGAAGATCATGGCCGGAAAGAATTCAGATAACCCATGGGCCGAGATGAGTCGGTTGAATCTGAGCAGCAAAGAGGCAAAAGCTCCCGCACCTGACTCCGCTCGTGCAGCCACCGCTGATGCTGAAAACACTGGCGCTACAAAAGCTCCAAGTCCAGCTGCCCCAGCTAGCGCCGCAGCAGCTGCAACTAGCCCAGAGACTGTGAGCGAAGAAGTAGTTGAGGTTGAACTCTCTGCGGATCAACTTCAAGAAATGTCTATCGATGAATTGCAAGAATTAGCCCAAGAAGCTGGAATCGATACAGAAGGCTTAAGCAAGGAAGACTTAATTGAAGCGCTCTCAGCGAACGAAGTTGCGCTCACTGCAGAGAATGAAGAGGATGAAGAAGAGATACTCCTTGAGGATGAAGAAGAGTTAGAGTCTGAAGAGATCGATGGCGAGATGTCTTTAGAAGAAGCTTTGGCGCTTCTTGGTGAAGATAGTGAGACCGAAGATGATTTCAGCGACGTGGAATTCGAAGAAGTCGAAACTGAAGTCGTAGAAGGCGACGTAAGTTTTGAATTAGACGATAACAACCCAAATAACGGGTAGTTATCTCATACTTTCGTTCGCTCGCTCTAAATCTTCAGGGAAGTCAACTTCGACCGCAAATAAATCTGAAATATCAATTGGAATAAATGACGCGCTATCTTTTTCAATTGATACTTCAATGCCCCGTTCGAAGTAATCGTTATCTGCAACTTCATCCAAACGCTTGATAAGTGCTGCTTTATCTCTTGCCGCGACAAAATTTATGCCGACTGCCTCTCCAAGTGCATTCGCCACTTTCTTAGATAATTCCTTGATATTTCCTTTGCCATCAACGGTGTACTTCACTTCTTCTTCAGCGACTTTGGAAGTATTCACACAGATAAATGATTGGTCTTTTTCGATTATTGGCTTGACGCGCTCAAGGACTTTTGCATCGAAAACCACGTCACCATTCATCCAGAGCACGCCACCATCACAGCTTGCGCGAAGTGCTCGGAGTAGGCTTTTGCTGGTGTTGGTCTGATCAAATAGCTCGTTATAGACAAAGGTAGCTCGTGGGTGCGCTTCCATAATCATTTCCATTTTGAAACCTACGACCACTCCAATACGAGCCTGCTCTGCGAATACCGAAGCGATGTTCGACATCTGCTGTTCCATGATGGTTCGTCCATCGCGAAGTGGTGTCAGTGGCTTTGGCCAAGGCTTACCAAGTCGAGTTCCCATACCAGCGGCGAGAATAATTACCTGTTGAACCACGTCTCTCCCTCGATTAATGCAGTTACTAAATCAATGTCCTCGGCGACTTCGCGAGAGTTGCGCTACTGCTAAATCATGTTCAGCGATAGACCGTTCAAGTTCTCGGTAGAAAGCAGCCGTGCTCTCGCCAGCTGCGATTCCTCCGAAATAGTACCGGCAGACCTCTTGTCGATTCTCGAACAACTCGTCCCGCTCGAGCACCTTCTCAATGGATTGAGCTAGCGCGCCAACGGTGGAGGATTCGATGATGTAGGCAGCCTTTGCCACAGGAGAGTCTGCAATTAAGAGCTCTCGATCGCTCCGGCGATCGGCAAGGAAAATCGCTCCCGATGGCCGTAAATAGAGGTAATCCAGGGTGACGCTGGAGATATCGCTAATAAGGAGATCGGTATCTTTCAAAACACTGAGCACATCCCCCGTGAGATGAATCTCGTGTTCGCCCCTGGAGAGTTGTTGAGTGATGTACTTGTGCGCATTATTAATCAGTGGATCTTTTGAATCAAGAATTCTTGGATGAGGTTTATAAATTACACGACAGTTTTTCTGTTTGAGTGCAGCATCAATGATGGCAATTCCATAGCAATCCATCGACGTATAATTATTAGCTTCGTCTTCGCCTTCCCAAGTTGGCGCGTAAGTGATCGTCTTGAGTGAGCTTTTTTCAAGTAGCGGCGTCGTCTCCAAATCGAGCTGAGGTCTGCCAATTGGGATTAGTTTCTTCTCATCAACCCAGGCAACCGCTGATAGATAACGATCTTTAGCTGCTGCGCCTGCGACGAACACCTTGTCGTATGCCTTCGACTGGTTGCTCACCATCGAAATTTTGTCGCTCTCTCCATGATTGACATGAATATGCACCGCACGTTGGTAAGCGAGAGTTTGGAAGTTTTGATACGAATTATTGACATAAATAAGCGCTTTGAAATGTGAGAGCTCAAGCAACTGCATCAGCAAGTCATAGGTTCGGGCATGTATGACCGTAAGCGTTGTGATCTTCTGTAGCTCCTCAGTTGTAGCTGCATGACGAGTCACAATGATTGGCCGTAAATGTGTCGGGGCCTTTTCAAAAACAGGCAGCCACTGCGCTATCTGATAGATCTTCGAAGGCGTATCTGCAAAAAAGGCGGCAATGGTATGACCTTGAGCGCTCTCTGCAGTGAAAGGAACTAACTCAGGCGGAAATACCAGGCGCCAGAGCGTCCGTGTTTTCCGGCGTAGTAGGCGGAACAAGCGCGTGACCGGATTACGGGCTTTGCGTCGTTGCGCCATTTCTCCTCAGCTTCTCTTCGAGTATGTGTAGGTCTAGGTATTAGAGTACCCGTTATGGGGAAAGAACCAATAGAAATAAGCGCGAAATCCCTCAAGTTACAAGCAGCCTCTCGCGAAGAGGATGGATTCTTTTCGACATTTATTCTCAGGAAAATCTCGATACGCATCACGAGTGTTTTGGTCGAGCGAAATATTCATCCGAACACCATCACGTTTTTCTCACTCCTAGTTGGATTTAGCGCCGCTTACGTAACAGCTCAAGGAAGTTATCTTGCAGGTGGTTCTTTACTTTTACTCTCCCTAATTCTCGATTGCGTGGATGGTGAGATTGCCCGTTACAAGAGCGCATTCTCGGCGCTAGGTGCTTGGCTAGATGCGCTATCGGATCGAGTGAAAGAATTCGTTTATATCTTCGCACTCATCTACAGCATTGACCAAGAGAGTGCATGGTGGAGTGGAGTAGTAATCATCGCTCTCCAAACCACTCGCCACCTCTCCGACTATAACTTTGCTCGCTTACAGAAATCGTATGAGGAGCGTTCAACGAGTATTCGACAGAAAAATATCTTTTATTGGGTAAAGAAGATTATTCACTTGCCAATTGGCGAAAGATGGTTACTTCTCGCGGTGTTGCCAATTTTCTTATCTATTGAGCAAACCCTCCGTTCAATCATTTATCTCGGCGCGCTCTCGTTTCTCTACGTCCTTATAACTCGCATTCGCAGAATGCGACGATGGAAAAATCCTGTAGCATCCACTGATTTTCTCGATCAACAGCGCGATTCCTTATTGCCCTTGAAGATATCTGGGTCGAAGGCTTCCTGGATATTCCCTTCACTTCTTCGAGCGCTTGAGTTCTTTGCACTGCTGATGATTACCAGTGATGCTTCTGCGTTTATCAGTTTTATTCTCCTTTTCGCGATATCGATTTGGCACTACACCAACCTTTATGATGCGCTGCACGGTCGGGCGTCATACATGGGTGCGGGTGGGTTACGTGTGGCCGGTCGCATCTCGCTTTGCTTCATTGCGCAGTTATTCGGTCTTGAAGCTGAGGTCTCGCTATTCCTCTCGCTCTATCTGCTAGCGCTTATTCTTCTTCGGGGCGGGCATAATGTGTCAGGGGGTAACGCATGAGCGAGCACATCACTATCGCGCAGCTGCGCGCGATCACCCAACCTGATTCTGTTCGCGGTCGTGCCAACTCCGAGCATTGGGTGGCTGACTTATATCTTCGTCGCATCTCCCCGTATCTCACGAGGATCTTGCTAAAAATCAATGCGACTCCGAATGCAGTGACGTGGTTAATGATCTGCACCGGCGTCTGCGCAGGGCTTTCTTTGTTAATTCCTGGAATGTTAGGAGTAGCGCTGGCGCTATTTCTTGGCCAACTTCAAATGCTCTGGGATTGTTGTGATGGTGAAATCGCACGCTGGACAAAGAGATATTCACCAGCCGGCATCTTCCTAGACAAGTTGGGTCACTACCTTGCAGAAGGGACTATCGCACTTGTATTAGGGCTACGAATTGCGCAATGGCCAGCAGAACCGATTGGTTCCTCCAACCTGCCATTTATCGCGGCAATTTTTGCGCTCATAGTTATCTTAAATAAGGCTCTCAATGATGCGGTGCATGTTTCACGATACTTCGCTGGATTGCCAAAACTGGAAGATCGAAAATCAGCGAGTAATTCGCGGGTATCTAGTGTTGCTTTAGCAAAAGGTGTATTTAGGTTTATTCCAATTCACCGGATGTTCCATTCAGTCGAAATGACGATTTGGATTTTTGTCCTTTCGCTACTCGATGCGATATTTGATCTTCAGTTATTGAACAATCTTTTCGACATCATCATTCCTATTGTAATGTTTGTATTCGTTGGACATCTCATCAGTATTCTCACTTCGAATAAATTAAGAGCGAGTGAACAGCTAGGTGAGTAATCAAGTTGGCGCCGTCCTTCTCACTATGGGTAAACGACCAGAAGAATTGGCACGCGCACTTGAATCATTGAAAAACCAACAAGGTGTGACCCTTGATCTCGTCATTGTAGGAAACGGTTGGAATCCTGCACTCCAGTTTCCACACGAAAAAACCCTCCACCTGCCAGAGAATCTCGGAATTCCAGCAGGGAGAAATGCAGGCGTCGCTAAAGTGTCAGGTGACTTTCTTTTTTTCCTTGACGACGATGCCTATCTAGATAATCAGAACGCGTTGTTGGCGCTTACTGAAAAATTAGAGAACCATCAGGAATGGGGATTGATTCAGCCACGCGTTGATCCTGATGGACCGGGAGTGGTGCCAAATCGTTGGATTCCGAGGCTTCGTGTAGGTGATCCGCTGCAGAGTTCGCCAGCAACCACGCTCTGGGAAGGTGCAGTGATAATTCGGCGGAAGCTTTTTGATGACATTGGTGGCTGGCCAAGTGAATTCTTCTATGCCCACGAGGGAATTGAGTTGATTTGGCAGGTCTATAACCATGGATTTGTTGGTTGGTATGCCGCAGATGTAACCGTGCGCCATCCTGTGATTAATCCGACCAGGCACCTCGATTTCTACAGACTTAATGCGCGAAACCGAGTCTGGCTCGCAAAACGAAATCTGCCATTTCCAATCTCAATTATTTATGTCACCACATGGACCCTGATTTCACTCATTCGAATGCGAAAGCTCAGCTCTTTAATTGCGTGGCTAGATGGATTCCTAAATGGCATCTTTGTCAGCGCTGGGAGAAAAGAGAAGTTGTCCTGGGCCGCGCTGTCTGCTCTAGGACGAGCGGGAAGATTCCCGATAATCTAAATAAGAGTGGCGTTATCGCAGTTAATTGATTATTCTCATCGCATGTCAAAGAAAGCATCAAAAATCGCTCATACCTTGGAAAATCTACTCTTCCAGGCGCGCTGGATCCTCTCGCCGCTTTATGTTGGCCTGGTCTTTGCGCTGATTGCGCTCATCTATCGTTTCATTTTGGAGTTCATCCATCTAATCCAGCATCTTGGCGAGAAGGACCCGCATGTCTTCACACTCGACTTGCTTGCTCTTTTGGATCTCACGTTGATCGGCAATCTAATCTTGATTGTGATTCTCGCCGGCTATGAGAACTTTGTATCGCGAATCGATGCTGCACACGAGTCCGATGATCGGCCACATTGGATGGGAACTATCGATTTCTCTGGGTTAAAAATCAAATTGATTGGTTCACTTGTCGCAATTTCTGTCATCGAACTTCTCAAAGATTTCATTGAGCTCTCAGGTCAAGAAAAAGTTGGTGAAGGCACGATTTGGCGAGTAATCATCCACCTCACATTCGTAGCATCGGGAGTGCTATTTGCGTTGATGGATTGGATTGCTGATAAGCGCGAGGTACACGGTCCTAGTTCAGGGAAGAACTAGCGTTACTATTACTGCGTGCGATTAGATTTACTCGCTGCGCTCAGCGGCATACTCATTGCCGCGCAATCGCGGGTCAATGGCGGTCTCTCATCAGCGCTTGGAAATAGCACTGAAGCGGCGGTCTACTCCTTTGGTTCTGGTTTTCTCGTACTCAATATCATCGCGCTTGCCAATCCAAGAGTACGAGCGGGAATACGCAGGATTATCGCTGGTGTGAAAATTGGAGAACTGCCCGCATGGCGCCTCTCCGCAGGGATTATGGGTGGAATTTTCGTCGCTATTCAAACCTTCACCGTCCCCATCATTGGGGTAGCACTTCTATCCGTCGTGATGATTGCCGGCCAGACTGTGGCCTCATTGATTGTTGATCAAATCGGAATAACTGGCGGTGGGAAGCAACCCATCACAACTCGTCGAGTACTTGCTGCACTCATCACAATAACCGCTGTCATTGTCGCCGTCTGGGAAGAGATTCAATTAGCCAACATCTCGGCGGTGCCCGTAATTATCGTATTTGTGGGTGGATTCATGATTGGAGTGCAACGAGCGCTCAATGGGCAGATCAATGATGTATCTGGCCAAAGCTTCTCAACTACTTGGCTCAATTTCTTCATGGGAACCTCAACGTTGTTGATACTTCTTATTATCAATACAGCTCGAGGAAATGAAATCGTTGGATTGCCGACATCTCCCTGGTGGATATATTGGGGAGGGACGATTGGTGTTCTATACATTGCCTCTTCTTCAGTCATTGTGGCGAGAATCGGCGTACTTTCCTTCACGCTATTCGCAACCGGCGGTCAGTTAATTGGTTCGCTCATCTTTGATTTACTCGCGCCACCTGAAAGTGTAACGGTCGGAATTAATCTCGTCGTTGGAATTTTAATAACGTATATTGGGGTTTTGGTAGGTGGACTTCGAAAACAAGGTTCAATGCGAACGAAACCGACGCCAAATAATTGAAATAATTGAACCACCGATAAAAAACGCCGCGATTGCATAAGAGGAACTTTTCACAGCTGGGATAGTTGCCGAATAGAAACCTGCCAGAGTTATTCCCACACCCCAGGCGAGGGCGCCAACAGCATTTGCGGAGAGAAATTTGTAGTACGGCATTTTCGATGCGCCAGCAATCGGCGGAATAAATGTTCTAAACCACGGGAAGAATCGTGCGGCACAGACCGCCCACCACCCGTTTTTTTCGTAGAAGGCTTCCGAGCGGCTAACCATCCGGGCAATCCGCTCCGATTTAGATTTCTCTAAGTACGGTCGACCAAATTTTCTTCCTAATACATATCCAAACTGATCGCCAACAAAGGCAGCAAGGAATATTCCAGCAACGAGTATCGCGATATTCATATCATCGCGAGCAGCAGCGACTAACCCTGCGCTAAAGAGAATCGAATCTCCTGGAAGCCAGAACGCCAGCAGAACTCCTGTTTCAAGGAAGACGATTGCCCACACCAATATGTAGAGAAGAAATGGGGCTATCGGCGAGAATCGTTCATCGAAGCTCGCCGCGAGTTGTACGGCGGTCAGAGAATTCATTGAGCTCACGGCGCGATTTTTGCTAAGGCTGGTAGTGGTGGGCGCGAGAGGATGCCACTTGCTCCGGTCAGACTCCATCGCCCCGCATCGAAGGGGATAACTAGGGCATCGCCATGACCAACTGCAATCGTGCCGCTGTTTTCAGTGGTGAGTACACCATCACCCTCGAGTAGTAAGAGGATGCCAAAACTCGCGTCAATACTCGTGCCATTTCCAGGGATTACTTCGGCTCGGAAGTAGCCGTCTGCGCGCTCGGTAAAGAGGGATCGCATCTCACCACCGGTGAAGTGTGAGCTCTTAACCAAGGTAGCAATTTCATCAGGGTTGAGCGGTGCGTAATTAAGGGAATCGAGAACCACGTCAAAGCCAAGACCAAGATGGCCATCTTTTAATCCATCGACCGCAAAACCTTCCCATTCCAGAAGCGCTGAGAGATCTGTTGGCTCTTGTAGTTCAAGTACAAAAATCCCAGCATCGATTGCATGCGCCGTACCTGCTGGAACAAGAATTGCATCGCCTGGTTTAACAGGAATCATATTTAACGAAGCGAGAAGCGCTGCAGAATCTTTTGCTTGCACCATCGAGTGAACAACATCTTTTTTCATCTCCTGCGCAAAACCCAATCCAACTTTTGCATTTTCGGGCGCATCAAGAATGATCCACGCTTCTGTTTTTCCATGATCTAGCGCAAGATGTTTCCGCGCAAAAGCTTTGTTGGGATGAAAGTGGACGGGAAGGCGTTGGTCGGGATCAAGGAGCTTCACAAGAATCTCGGTGCTAGTTCCAAACGCATCGACATGGCTCTTGCCTAACCATTTCTCCGGCGCACTTTCGATTGCATCGCGCAGAAATTCGCCATCGGGTAATCGAGAGAGCCCCATCTCTTTCTCACCAAATCGAGTAGTTGTTGCTCCAATCCACTCTTCAGGTCGCATCGGACCGCCAGGACCGTTTCGTAATACGCCAATGCGATTACCACCACGATAAAAATGATCAAATTGATTCGATGGAAGGATGAGAGGTGTTAGCGACATAACCGAGAGTTTACCGACAGGTTGCTTTTATGGCAGAGGCAACAGCTGGTGTAACAGCTGGGTCAAAAACGCTCGGGATAATAAAACTCTCATTGAGCTGCTCAGGGCGAACACAGTTTGCAATGGCGTCAGCGGCAGCCAGCAGCGCATCGTCGGTGATTTTTGTTGCACCGATGTCGAGTAATCCTCGAAAAACTCCTGGGAATGCCAGGACGTTATTGATTTGGTTAGGTTGATCACTGCGTCCGGTCGCGACAACTTTTACATGGCGGCGTGCTAACTCTGGATCAATTTCTGGGTCGGGATTAGCTAGGGCAAAGACTATTGCATCTTTGGCCATACTCTCAACATCTCTCTCGGTGAGAACATTAGGCACGCTCACGCCGATGAAAACATCAGCGCCAGCGAGCGCTTGGCTTAAAGTGCCAGTGAAATTCTCGCGATTACTAACTTCCACGAACCAAGAGCGCATCTCATCGTTTTGTGGCGAACCTTTATGGATAACACCATCGATATCAAAGCCAATCATATGGCGCGCACCAGCATGATAGAGAAGTTGCGCAACAGCTGTTCCTGCCGCGCCAACACCATTAAGCACAATCTTCACATCTTTAATATCTTTCTTGACTAACTTCAGCGCATTCTTTAACGCTGCCGTCACAACGATTGCAGTTCCATGTTGATCATCGTGGAAAACTGGAATATCGAGAAGCTCACGTAATCGTCGTTCAACTTCAAAGCAACGCGGTGCTGAGATATCTTCAAGATTTATCCCACCATAGACAGGCGCGATTATCTGCACCGTGCGGACAATCTCATCAACATCTTGAGTATCGAGACAGACGGGCCAGGCATCAATATTGGCAAATCGTTTGAAGAGCGCAGCCTTACCTTCCATCACAGGCATCGCAGCTGATGGTCCAATATTTCCTAAACCAAGTACTGCTGAACCATCAGTTACAACTGCAACGGTATTCCTCTTAATTGTGAGTCGACGCGCATCACTGGGATCGGCGGCAATCGCCTGGCAGACCCGAGCAACTCCTGGCGTATATGCGCGCGAGAGGTCATCACGCGTCTTGATCTGCACCTTGCTATGTACTTCAATTTTTCCGCCTAGGTGGATGAGGAAAGTCCGATCGCTGACTTTGCGGACCTTTAGTTCCGGGACCTCGGCGATTGCTTTAGCGACGCGATCTGCATGGTCGGCATCAATGGTGTCGCACGTGAGATCGACAACAACGCGGTCAAATGAGGATTCGACGATATCCAACGCAGTTAATGACGCCCCTTGAGAATTAAGGACAGCAGTCAGCGCAGATACCGGTTGGTTCGCTGAAGGTCCTTCAACGCGGATCGTGATTCCATAGCCGGGGCTCGTAGAAACCATAAAAATCTCCTAATGTTGGATATTCAG
>CAZLOJ010000039.1:0-10376 GCA_964561165.1 uncultured Bifidobacterium sp.
TCCGCACCCCATAGATGGCCGCTACCGGTCATCGCCATGGAGTAAATAAGGAGTATCTATGACTTCCACTGTTCAGGTGGCCGGCTCAAACCTGACCCTCGCTTATGCAGTTCTTGCAATCGCAATTGCTGCCTTAGCCGTTGCCTTTGGGCTGCGCGCTCGGGTTCTTGCCGCAAGCGAAGGAACCGAAAAGATGAAGGAGATCGCAGCTGCAGTCCAAGAGGGCGCAGCCGCATATCTCACACGTCAATTTCGCACGCTTTCGATTTTCGTAGGAATCGTCTTCTTCCTACTGCTCGCCCTTCCGGGCGATGGTGATGTTCGAATCGGACGTTCAATCTTCTTCCTCGTTGGTGCAGGGTTCTCTGCATTCGTTGGTTATCAAGGAATGTGGCTTGCTGTTCGCGCGAACGTACGTGTAGCTGAAGCAGCACGCGACGGAAGTGCAGAGCGATCGGTACAGATTGCATTCCGCACTGGCGGCGTCGTAGGTATGTTGACTGTTGGTCTTGGTCTTGCAGGAGCAGCTCTTGTCGTTGTTCTCTACAAAGCAGATGCACCTTCAGTTCTTGAAGGATTTGGTTTTGGCGCTGCAATGCTCGCGATGTTCATGCGCGTTGGTGGCGGTATCTTCACTAAGGCTGCCGATGTCGGAGCAGACCTTGTAGGTAAAGTCGAACAGGGAATTCCAGAGGATGATCCTCGTAACGCAGCAACAATCGCAGATAACGTTGGCGATAACGTAGGCGACTGCGCTGGTATGGCTGCAGATCTCTTTGAGTCTTATGCGGTAACTCTCGTTGCAGCGCTAATTCTTGGACGCGCTGGATTCGGCGATAGCGGATTGATCTTCCCGCTCATTGTTCCTGCAATTGGCGTTCTCACTGCAGTACTTGGAATCTTCCTTACTCGCCTTCGCCCGACAGATAAGAATGCAATGAGCGCAATTAATCGTTCATTCTTCATGTCAGCGATTGTCAGCGCGATTCTCGTAGCGTTTGCAACGTTTATCTATCTGCCAAGCAGCTTCTCACAATTCGCTAACGTCTCACCAGAGATCGCTGGCGCAAGCGGTAATCCACGAACACTGGCGCTTGGTGCAGTACTCATTGGAATCGTCCTTGCAGCTGCTATTCAAGTTCTCACTGGCTTCTTCACTGAAGTTGGTCGCCGTCCAGTAAATGATGTTGCTGCTTCGTCACAAACTGGCGCTGCAACTGTCATTCTTGCCGGTATCTCGGTTGGCTTTGAATCTGCTGTCTATTCAGCGCTTCTTATCGCCGCGGGTGTATTTGGCGCTTATCTACTAGGCAATGGCATCGTCGTACTTTCACTCCTAGCAGTTGCGCTCGCCGGTTGTGGCTTGTTAACAACAGTCGGAGTCATTGTTGCGATGGATACATTCGGACCTATCTCTGATAACGCACAAGGCATTGCTGAAATGTCCGGCGATGTTCATGGTGAAGGCGCAAAGATCCTCACCTCACTTGATGCTGTCGGAAATACGACAAAGGCAATTACCAAGGGAATCGCAATTGCAACCGCTGTTCTTGCTGCAACTGCGCTCTTTGGATCCTTCACCGATGCAATCAAGCATGCTGTAGAAGAGAGCGGTAAGAGCGTGGCAAATCTTGGCGTTGAGTTCTCCGGAATTCTCAACGTTGCCGATCCTCGCAATCTCGTCGGCCTCATAATCGGCGCAGCAGTGGTCTTCCTATTCTCTGGCCTCGCAGTCAACGCGGTATCGCGCGCTGCTGGTGCAGTGGTGATGGAAGTTCGTAACCAATTCAAACTTCATCCTGGAATCATGAACGGAACTGAGAAGCCTGAGTACGGTCGCGTTGTCGATATCTGTACTCGCGACTCACTCCGTGAGCTTGCAACTCCAGGACTCCTTGCAGTCCTTGCACCAATTTCCGTTGGATTCGGTCTTGGCGTTGGCGCGCTCGGCGCGTACCTTGCTGGCGCAATTGGAACGGGAACGTTGATGGCGGTATTCCTTGCTAACTCAGGTGGCGCATGGGATAACGCGAAGAAGATGGTCGAAGATGGCGTCTACGGCGGCAAGGGCTCACCGGCTCACGCTGCAACCGTTATCGGCGACACAGTCGGCGATCCATTCAAAGACACTGCAGGTCCTGCAATCAACCCACTTATCAAGGTTATGAACTTGGTAGGTCTGCTTGTTACGCCAGCAATCGTCGGACTCACACTGGATGAGAATGACACCGCACGAATTGGAATCGCGCTGCTCTCCCTTGCCGTGATTATCTTCTCACTCGTGCGTAGCCGTCGTAAGGCAACTGCGCTCGTATAAATGACTCTCTCGTATCTTTGATACTGAGTGAATTGCTAGAGCCGGGGAGGTAAACGTGGCTAAGAAGAAAACGCTAGTCATCGTTGAATCCCCGGCAAAGGCAAAGAAAATCGGGAGCTTTCTCGGTAGCGATTATGTAGTCGAGGCAAGCCTTGGCCATATTCGCGATTTGCCCCAACGCGCTGCAGATATCCCCGCCGATGTGAAAAAAGAGAAGTGGGCTAAAGAGGGCGTTAATGTCGATAAGGATTTCGAACCGCTCTATGTGATTAACCCCGACAAGAAGAAGAAAGTCTCTGAACTCAAGGCGCTTTTAAAAGATGCTGATGAACTCTTTCTTGCGACAGACGAAGATCGCGAAGGCGAAGCGATTGCGTGGCATTTACTTGAAATTCTCAAACCAAAAGTCCCTGTGCGACGAATGGTCTTTCATGAGATTACGAAAGATGCAATCCTTGCGGCAGCAAGTGACACCCGCGAATTAGATCAAAGACTTGTCGATGCGCAAGAAACCCGGCGCATCTTGGATCGGTTATATGGATATCGGCTCTCTCCCGTGTTGTGGAAGAAAGTCATGCCACGAATCTCAGCTGGACGAGTGCAATCCATCGCGATGCGTCTTGTGGTTGAGCGAGAACGTGAACGGCAAGCATTCGTGGCATCAGATTGGTGGGATATCACTGCACATTGTGCACTTGGTTTTAACGCACGTTTATTGACCCTTGATGGTGCAAAACTCGCCGCCTCGAGTGATTTTGATGCGAACGGAAAAGTAAAAGATAAATCCACATCTATGTGGTTGAAAGAACAGGAAGCCCTTGCTGTTGTTGATTCACTAGAAGGTTGCCAATTGACTGTTAAGTCAACGGAAGAATCACCTCGAAGTGAGAAGCCAAAAGCGCCGTTCACGACATCCACGTTGCAACAGGATGCTGGAAGTCGTTTAGGGTGGGGTGCGCAGTTGACGATGCGCGTTGCGCAACGTCTCTATGAGAATGGGTACATCACTTATATGCGTACCGATTCAGTGACGTTGGCACCATCGGCAATTGAATCTGCTCGTACTGCAGTTAAGTCTTTGTATGGCGCTGAATATCTTCCTGATTCACCGCGGATGTACACCGGAAAGACGAAAAACGCGCAAGAGGCGCACGAAGCAATCCGTCCTGCAGGCGATATTTTCAAGACGCCAGGTGAATTAGCGAAAGAACTAACTCGCGAAGAGTTCTCGCTCTATGACCTGATCTGGAAGCGAACTATTGCCTCACAGATGGCAGATGCGAAAAAAATGCAGATGCGCGTGGATCTAGAAACAAAGACTAAAGATGGAAAAATCGCAGGATTTCGTGCTAACGGTTCGGTTGTTACCTTCCCTGGCTATCTCGCTGCGTACGAAGAGATTGTCGATGATAAGAGCGCAGATCTTGATGGCGAAGTTGAGATGAGATTGCCACCAATGACGAGCGGTGATGTCATGGCTGTAACGCGTTTTGTGGGCGAGGGACATCAAACAAAGCCTCCGGCTCGCTATACCGAACCTTCGCTGGTGAAGAAGCTAGAAGAACTTGGCGTTGGCCGACCCTCCACCTTTGCGAGCACGATCCAGACGATTCAAGATCGCGGGTATGTGGCAAAACGTGGTCGTGCCCTGATCCCGTCGTTCTTAGCATTCTCTGTCACTGGACTGTTAGAACAACATTTTCCGCGGTTGATTGATTATGACTTCACAGCCAGTATGGAAGAAGACCTCGACAAAATTGCACTTGGTGAAGAGAACCGAGTTGCATGGTTGAAACGCTTCTTCTTCGGTCATGATGGAATCCCAGGTTTGGCCGAGATGACAGATGACCTCGGCGCTATTGATGCACGTGAAGTTAACACGATGAATTTGGGCGACGGTATAGAAATCCGTGTTGGACGTTATGGCGCATATTTGCAAAAAGGAGAGGGTGAAAATCGCATCATTGCGAATATTCCTGAAGATCTCGCGCCAGATGAACTTAACCTTGCAAAAGCACACGAATTATTCGCACGACCTTCTGGTGAGCGCCAACTAGGTGTACATCCTGAGTCCGAATTACCGTTGGTAGCAAAGACCGGTCGCTTTGGTCCGTACATCGTTGAAGTACTTCCGGAAGATACGCCGAAGGTAAAAGGCAAAGCGCCAAAACCTCGCACGGCATCACTCTTCTCGACTATGTCGCTAGACACCGTAACGATTGATGATGCGTTAAAGCTCTTTGGATTACCTCGCGTTGTTGGAGTAGATCCCAACACCAGCGAGGAAATCACGGCACAGAATGGACCCTATGGTCCGTATTTACGGCGTGGTAAAGATTCACGGCAATTAGCAAGCGAAGATCAGATATTTACCTGCACACTCGACGAGGCACTGGAACTTTACGCGCAACCAAAACGTCGCGGTCGTGGCGTTGCAAAAGGTCCGCTTAAGGATCTTGGTCCAGATCCTGTCACTGGGAAATCAATCCTGGTTAAAGATGGAAAATTTGGTACATACGTCACTGATGGTGAGACAAATGCAACCTTGCGCCGTGGCGATATCGTGGAGTTACTGACATTGGAGCGGGGTATGGAGTTACTTGCAGAAAAGCGCGCTCGCGCTACTCAAGACTAGGCTTTGGCCATGGAGCCAACACTGCAGGGTGATATACGAGGTGTCCTTTCGATAAAGCCATTTCGAAAACTATGGCAATCGATGGCCTTCTCAAGTTTGGGTGATTGGCTTGGCCTACTTGCAACAACCGCGCTCGCACAACAATTAGCTGGTGGTGACTATGCGAAGGCGAACTTCGCTATCGCAGGTGTATTTATCTTCCGATTACTGCCATCAGTGTTCCTCGGGCCGCTAGCAGGTGTGATTGCAGATCGTTTTGATCGTAAGCGAACAATGATTGTCTGTGACATATTGCGTGGCGTTATATTTGCGACAATTCCTATTGTTGGAAGTTTGCTCTGGCTCTACATTGCAACAATTCTCATTGAATCAATCACACTCTTCTGGTCGCCAGCCAAAGAAGCTTCAGTGCCAAATCTTGTGCCGCGCAATCATTTAGAAAGCGCGAATCAGGTGAGCTTGCTTGCCGGCTATGGAACAGCGCCAATCGCTGCATTGCTCTTTACATTCTTAGCAGTCTTCAATTCTGCCCTAGCAACGGGAATTCCATTCTTTAAGAGCAATCCTGTAGATATGGCGTTATACATAAATGCGGCGAGCTTCCTCTACAGCGCTCTTGTCATAGCAAAAATACAGATACCGCGTACACCCGCAGAAAAAGGTGAAGCGCAGGTAGGAATTATTCGATCACTTCTCGATGGTTGGAAGTTTGTCGGGAAATCGAAGAACATTCGCGGACTAGTCCTAGGCATGCTCGGAGCCTTCATTGCTGCAGGCGCAGTAATTGGGCTTGCTCGAACATTTGTGGGTGATCTTGGTGGCGGTGAAGCTGCTTATGGAATCTTGTTTGGCGCTGTTTTTACGGGATTAGCGCTTGGAATTGCATTTGGTCCCAAGATATTCGCGCAATTCTCGCGGAAGAGATTATTTGGTGCATCGCTTTCAATGTCAGGAATCATGCTCGCGATTCTCGCATTGATTTCAAACCTCGTACTTGCCATATTCATCGTCACAATTTTAGGATTTTTTGCCGGCATTGGTTGGGTATCCGGTTTTACCATGCTTGGTTTAGAAGTTGAGGATTCAAAGCGTGGTCGCACCTTCGCATTCGTGCAATCGCTCATCCGAATCACGCTGGTACTTGTCCTCGCAGTGGCACCAATTATCGCGGCTGCGATAGGCGAACATACTTACCGGTTCCGGCAAAGTGTTTTGGAATATAACGGCGCATCAGTAACGCTGTTAATTGCCGGAGTGATTGCCACAATCGTTGGCGTCATTTCATTCCGACACATGGATGATCGCAAGGGCGTTTCCATCTTTAGCGATATTGCCGCGGCGCTTCGCGGTGAACTTGGAGTGCGAAATACCTTCTCCGCGACAGGTTTATTCATAGCCTTCGAAGGTGGCGAAGGAGCAGGCAAATCTACGCAAGTAGTGAAGTTACGTGAAGCGCTCGAAAAGTTGGGCGAAAATGTAGTTGTTACTCGTGAGCCTGGCGGTACGCAGCTGGGGAGAAAATTACGCGAGATTCTGCTGAGCAATGAGACTGGAACCATCGCACCACGAAGCGAAGCGCTCCTTTATGCTGCAGATCGCGCGCATCACGTGGAGAGCGTGGTGAAGCCGGCGCTACTTGAGGGTGCAATCGTAATCACCGATCGGTATATGGATTCTTCGATTGCTTATCAAGGTGGCGGTCGAGTCCTTGCGCCACAAGAGATCGCGCGGATCTCGCGATGGGCGACAGATAGCCTTACTCCATCACTTACAGTTCTCCTTGATGTTCCTGCGGAGATAGCCTTCAAGCGCTTCGCCGATCGAGACCGGTTAGAGAGCGAGCCGCTTGCCTTCCACGAGCGGGTGCGCACCACTTTCCTTGAGTTGGCAGCATTCTCCCCAGATCGATATCTGGTCATTGACGCCACTGATTCAATTGAGAGAATTGCTGAACAGGTCCTAGCGAGAGTGCAGAGCCTCTTAGCCAATCGGAGGAAGTAATGACGGCACTCTTTGGCGACATCATCGGCCAAGAGCGTGCTGTTGAGATACTTCAGAAAGCAGTTGTAGCTGCACACGCGCGTGATGGTTCGCAATCGATGGTGCAATCATGGCTATTCACTGGCCCCCCAGGTTCTGGTCGTTCTCATGTTGCGCTCGCATTTGCTGGAGCGCTGTTATGCGATGCAGGGGGGTGCGGCAGCTGTCACTCCTGCCATCTCGCAAAGCGGGGTTCGCACCCAGACCTCGAAGTAATTCGCACTGAAGGTCTTTCACTAAAGATTGACGAGGTGCGCGAAATAATCGCGCGCGCATCATGGGAACCGAGTTCGAGCCGTTTTCGAGTAGTAGTGATTGAAGATGCTGAGCGATTGACCGAAAGTGCAGCAAATGCACTACTCAAAGCAATTGAAGAGCCAGGAGTACGCACGCTCTGGCTATTGTGTTCGCCAACAGTCGAAGATGTTCTTCCCACGATTCGCTCCCGTTGTCGACAGATTGCATTAGTCACCCCGAGTACAGCAGCTGTTGCAGCGTTACTCATCCGAGAAGAGAGCGCTCCAGCTGAAATTGCTGAGTTTGCTGCGCGCGCTAGTCAGGGTCACATTGGTCGTGCGCGCTTTTTAGTTAAGGAGCCGGAATCACGAGCTCGCCGCGATGAGGTCATCACATTCGCACTTGAGTTATCCGATGTTGCAGGAGCGATGGCAGGTGCGGCGCGAGTGATGGAGATTGCTGGCCTTGAAGCTGCAAGTGAAGCCAGCGAACGAGATGAGATTGAGCGGGAAGAATTAGCGACTGCGCTCGGCGCGGGAGGAAGTGGCAAAGGAACGCCAAGCGGATCCAGCAAGGCGCTCAAAGATCTCGAGAAAGAACAGAAATCTCGAGTTACCCGGGCAACTCGAGATTCAATCGATCGAGCCCTATTAGATATTGCAACTGCCTACCGTGATGTGCTTTCGCTACAGATGGGGGCTTCAGGCGGACGAGAATTAATCAATGAACACTTACGCGGCGAAATTGAAAAACGCGCTGCAAGCAGCGACTCTGAGAGTGTCATGAGACGCTGGGAAGAGATCATGGCTACTCGCCGTACCTTGAAATTCAACGTAGCCCCACTCCTTGCGCTCGAAGCGCTTTTTCTGAAAGTTCGCTTTTAAATGCTGCTGACTAAGCGGAGAATCGCGCTGCTTGCGACTTTTGTGATTGCCACCGCCAGCACGCTTGTTTATCGGGCACAAACCGGTGATGGCTGGAGCTTCGCCGATTATCAGAATCAGCAATTGACATGGATTGAATGTGGTGGGCCATTTCTTTGTACTGACCTCACTGTTCCCGTTAATTATGGAAAACCAGGCGGAGAACGGATGCAGTTATCTCTGGTGAAGTACCCAGCGACTGATAAAAAGAAGCGGCTAGGTTCGCTCTTCGTTAATCCCGGCGGACCAGGTGCATCTGGCGTTGCATATGCCTACGCAGCTGAGTACATCGTGAGTAAAAAAATATTGAGCGCATATGACGTAATTGGTTTTGATCCGCGTGGTGTCGGTGGGAGCTCAGCCGAGCGTTGTCTGAGCAACAGCGAGACAGATCGATTGATCGAGGCAAATGGTCCAGTAGTTGATGGTTTGAGCATGTCTACACTCGAAGAGTCCTCAAAGCTACTTGCTACTAGGTGTTTGGAGAAGTTAGGAGAGCGCTTAAAGTTTTTAGGTTCGGTAGATGTCGTGCGCGATATGGATCTAATGCGCCAAGTTCTTGGTGAAAAACAATTACATTTTCTCGGCAAGAGTTACGGCACATATCTTGGACTTGTCTATACAAGTATGTTCCCTAAAAACGTTGGTCGCTTCGTCCTCGACGGTATTGTGGATCCGAATTTGAGCGCGAATGAAATAAATAAGGCTCAGGCAATTGGTTTCGAGATTGCGCTAGATGCTTTTCTTACCGATTGCGTAGCTAAGCAAGATTGTTTCGTCAAGGGGACGCTCGATCAAGCGCGCGCAGAAGTTACTAAGCTGCAAGATTCCGTAGCAAAAAAAGCGTTACCTGGAAAGGATAACCGTCTGGCAACAGAATCAATCCTGGTGCTAGCCATGGTTGCTTCACTTTACGATTCGGAGACGGGTTGGCCCGCTCTCAATAAAGCGCTCAAGGATGTGTACGAAGGCAACGGCGCGCGACTTTTTGATTTAGTAAATGATTACGTAGTGCGCGATGGTAAAGGTCGCTACCCTTCGAATGAAAATGAAATTGCCTACATCGTTAATTGTTTAGACCGCACTGATGATGCAAGTCCGGAACGGTTAGCCAGTGATGCGGAGCGTTTCGAGAGTTTCGCCCCGCATTTTGGCCCGTACATCGCCTGGTCGACGCTGCCGTGCCATTACTGGCCCTATGAACCTGTTCGCCCTCCAGTTCCGTTAAATGGAAAAGGCGCCCCGGATTTCGTGGTGATTGGCACGACCCGCGATCCTGCCACCCCCTACAGCTGGGCGACTGAGGTCACGGCGAAGTTCCCATCGGCCTATCTCATTACCGCCGACGGCGACGGCCATACCGGCCACGGACGTGGCTCTTCCTGCGTGGATAGCGTCGTGGACACCTTTTTTCTCACGGGCGAGTTACCAACTCGGCCGCTGCGCTGCTCGCTCTAGCAGCGCTCGCACGTGGTCAAGAGCACCCCTTCGGATAGGGCAGGATTTACCTCGTGCACTTAGACCACATCTCTTACGTTGCATCGCATGATCACCTCATCGATGAAGTACAACGAATCGGTTCGCGACTTGGCGCAGGTTTCATGGATGGTGGAATTCATCCGCGCTTTGGTACCCGTAACTTTACGTTGCCATTACAAGGCGGACGCTATTTAGAGATTGTCTGTCCATTAGATCATCCTGCTGCAGATGCTTCTCCATTTGGAAAAGTAGTCTCACAGCGAGCGCAAGATGGTGGCGGGTTATTAACGTGGGTGCTTTCAGTTGCTGATATTTCAACATTCGAAAAGCGTCTTGGTCGCGAGAGCGTTGACGGACATCGTCGTCGTCCAGATGGTAGCGATTTACATTGGAAGCAGATTGGCGTTCTCGGAACGTTGGAAGATCGACAACTTCCTTTCTTCATTGAATGGCTTACCGAAGATCATCCTTCCAAGGAAGCAAAGCCAGTTGCGAAAATTGAGAAACTTGAGATTGCTGGCGATCCAGAGCGTGTTCGCGAATGGATTGGCGAAGATTTCGAATCAGCGTTCGCAGGCATTGCACTGGAGTGGGTTGATCCTGCAGAGAATGACGGTGAAACTGGAATTTATGCCGTTCACTTCTCAACGCCTACTGGTTCATTTAGGTTAGATTAAATCGGAATTAAGACCTGCCGCCTTAGCTCAGGGGTAGAGCAACGCACTCGTAATGCGTAGGTCCCGGG
>CAZLOJ010000040.1:0-10244 GCA_964561165.1 uncultured Bifidobacterium sp.
CTTGCTCTCTTTTATGGTGGAATGGTTCGAGCCAAAGGCGTCTTGAACATGATGATGATGTCGTTTATCTCCATGGGAATTGTTTCTGTCCTATGGGTTCTCTATGGATATTCGATGGCTTTTGGTAAAGATCTTGGTGGTGGATTACTCGGTGATCCATTCCAGATGTTCGGACTCACGAAAGAGATTGCGCCAGATTCCTTCTTCGGCACTATCCCTACCTCAGTCTTCATTGCATTCCAAGCGATGTTCGCCATCATTACAGTGGCGCTCATCTCGGGTGCGATTGCCGATCGGACGAAGTTCGGCGGGTGGATCGTATTCGTAATCGTCTGGTCCACATTGGTCTACTTCCCAGTTGCGCACTGGGTATTTGATTTCGATAGCGGCGAAAGTGATCCTGGAGGGTGGATTGCTAATCAATTGAAGGCAATCGACTTTGCAGGTGGTACTGCTGTTCATATCAACGCAGGTATCGCAGGCCTTGCTGCAGCACTTGTCATCGGCAAGCGCGTTGGTTTTGGTCGCGAAGGCTTCAAGCCACACAACCTAACGCTTGTCATGATTGGCGCCGGGTTGCTCTGGTTCGGTTGGTTTGGCTTTAACGCAGGCTCTGCGGTTGCTTCGAATGCGACCGCTGGAATCACCTTCCTTAATACATTTGTCGCAACGGGTGCAGCAATGCTCGCATGGTTGGTAGTGGAAAAAATTCGCGATGGCAGGGCAACGAGCCTGGGTGCCGCATCAGGTGTTGTCGCTGGTTTGGTAGCTATCACTCCCGCGTGCTCTGCGGTGAATCCACTTGGCGCCATTGCACTTGGTGCGATTTCTGGTGCGCTCTGCGCGCTCGCCGTCGGTTTGAAGTACAAACTTGGTTATGACGATTCGCTCGACGTCGTTGGCGTACACCTTGTAGGTGGACTCGCTGGCTCAATCCTCGTGGGAGTCTTTGCAACCTCTGACGCGCCAGCGGGAATCAACGGCCTGCTCTTTGGTGGTGGATTCGATCAGCTCAACCGTCAAATCATCGCCAGCGTTGCTGTATTGGCCTATTCATTTATTGTCACGTACATCATTGCGAAGATCATCGATAAGACAATTGGCTTCAGAATTGCAACCGAAGCTGAATCGAAGGGTATCGATTTATCTGAGCATGCTGAATCAGCGTATGAACTAGGTGGAGCTCGTGGAGGTGCGTTCTAATGGCAACAATGAACCTGATAACTGCAATCATCAAGCCGCAGAAGCTTGATGATGTAAAAGATGCGCTGAGCGCAAAAGGTATTCACGGTATGACCGTCTCAGAGGCCAGTGGTTTTGGTCGACAAGGTGGCCATACAGAGGTGTATCGCGGCGCTGAAGTGACCGTGCGCTTTGTTCCCAAAGTGCGAATAGAAATTCTCGTCGCAGCGACAGATGCGGCGGGGGCAATTGACGCGATAGTCAAAGCTGCGGGAACGGGATCAATTGGTGATGGCAAAGTCTGGTCCATCCCAGTTGAAGAGGTAGTCCGAGTTCGCACCGGAGAGCGCGGTATCCCTGCGTTATAAGCAGCAGTAGCCAGTTAGGCTAGGGGAGTGTTTGATGCGCTGACCTCGCGGATGTCGCGAACCCTAGCCGGACTTCGTAGTCGCGGGCGGATCAATCCTGTTGATCTTGAATCAACGTTAGGAGAGATCCGCACCGCGCTTTTAGAGGCCGATGTTGCGCTCATTGTTGTTGATCAGCTGGTAGATGAAGTAAGGCGTCGTGGATTAGAAGCGCTCTCGCTCAAACAATCAGGAATCAATCCAGCGCAACAGGTCATCACGATCATTCATGAAGAGATTCTCAAAGTCCTAGGAACCAATGCGAGAGCGCTCGCAACAGCAAAGCGACCACCGTCGAAGATCATGTTGGCTGGACTTCAAGGCTCTGGAAAGACAACGCTTGCGGGCAAGTTGGCGCTCTGGCTAAAGGAGCAGGGCAATACCCCGTTACTAGTCGCTTGTGATCTTGCCAGGCCTAACGCTGTGCAGCAGTTGCAGATAATCGGCGAACAGATTGGCGTTCCAGTTTTCGCGCCAGAAGCTGGTAACGGAATTGGCGATCCTATAAAAGTTGCGGCGGAAGGGTTAGCTTTTGCCGAGAAGCGATTACATAACTATGTAATTTTTGATACTGCAGGTCGACTTGGAGTCGATGTTGAGTTAATGAAGCAAGCGCGCGCAATTAAGAGCGCTATCACTCCCGATGACACACTCTTTGTTGTCGATGCAATGACTGGCCAAGATGCTGTAAATACGGCACATGCATTCAACACAGCAGTTGGCATTGATGGTGTCGTCCTCACCAAAGTCGATAGCGATGCGCGAGCTGGAGCTGCACTTTCTGTTACATCGGTTATTGGAAAACCCATTCTCTTTCTCTCGACCGGAGAGAAGAGCCAAGATTTTGAACCGTTCTACCCCGAGCGAATGGCGCAGCGAATTCTCGGTATGGGGGATGTCGCAACTTTGGCGGAACAAGCTAAGAAAGCCTTAGATGAAAAGAGCGCCGCGCGACTCGAAGAGAAGTTCACCAGCGGTGAAGATTTCACATTCGAAGATTTCTTAGAGCAGCTGCAAGCGATGAAGAAGATGGGTTCAATGTCAAAGCTGCTTGGCATGTTGCCAGGAATGCCTGGCGCCCAAGGCGCTGCGATGAAAAAGCAGATTGAATCAATTGATGACAGCGAGACCGATCGTGCGGCAGCAATCATCCAATCGATGACCCCGCAAGAGCGAATCAATCCCAAGATAATCAACGGTTCACGTCGCCTTCGAATCGCAAAGGGCAGCGGCCATGAAGTCTCCACCGTCAATCGCTTACTTGATCGATTTACCGCTGCTCAGAAAGCGATGAAGCAGCTTCGTCAGGGCGGCTCCGGTATGGGGCCAGGTCCAGGGTTGCCGCCAGGGCTCGGGTCAATGGGCGCGCGTCCTGCTCGAGCGAACGAGCGGCCAGTAAAGAAATCTCGCTCTGGTAACCCCGCCAAGCGGGCCCAAGAGGAGCGCGGCTAGTTTCGCCGCACCCGTTTTGGCGGTTCGGGCAGCTGCTGGCAAGATAAGCACCCTTGGGAACGGGCCCTCTCTCCCGTCCTCATAACCCTCGAGGCAGTTGCCCGCTTCCTCATTACATACAAGAACTTGGAGAGTTTGTGGCTGCAAAAATTCGTTTGGCACGCATGGGAAAGATTCGTACCCCACATTTCCGTATCGTCGTTGCTGATTCGCGCTCAGCGCGTAACAGCAAGGCGATCGAAGAGATCGGGCGTTACTCACCTGCGCAAGAGCCATCATTGATCATTATTAATTCTGAGCGCGCGCTCTATTGGATGGGCGTTGGTGCAACACCAACACCTGCAGTGGAAGCGCTCTTGAAGATCACTGGTGATTGGCAGAAGTATTATGACCTGCCAGGCAAAGAGGGCACGCTCAAAGTTGCTCCACCACGCCCTGATCGCCGCGCAGCTTTTGAAGCAGCGGCAAAAGAAGCGATGAACGAGCCGAAAGATGGCGCAACCACATTGAAGAAGCGCGCAGCAGAGAAGCTCGCTGCGAAAGCGGCTCCAAAAGCGGAAGTAGCGGAAGAAGTTCCAGCTGCAGCACCAGCGCAAGAGACTGCAGAATCAGTTGCGGCTCCTGAAGCAGAGAGCGCACCTGAGAGCGCTCCAGCAAGCGAGTAGCCATGATTGATGAGGCGTTAGAACATCTCATCAAAGGGATAGTTGATCATCCCTCTGATGTTGTGGTGAGCGAAAAAAATGGTCGTCGTGGTTTAACGTACGAAGTGCGCGTTCATCCTGAAGATATCGGCAAGGTAATTGGTCGCGCTGGACGGACTGCGAAAGCGCTTCGGACAGTTGCTAGCGCACTTGCCCGTCGTCCCATTCGAGTAGATCTGCTCGAGGCTGACGAATAACAATGCTCCTGACCGTCGGCCGAATTGGTCGCGTTCATGGCATACGCGGTGAAGTCACCGTTGAAGTACTGACAGATTCGCCAGAAGAGCGTTTCTATCCCGGCGCTCAATTAACTACTGAGCCGGCACGCGCTGGTGGACTAACAATTTCAACTGCCAGATGGCACAACTCGACATTGCTCCTTGGTTTTATTGGTTTCGACGATAGGAATGCAGGAGAAAGTTTGCGCAATGTGCAACTGCTTGCCGAAGTCGATCTCGATGATGTCGATGACGATGAGTACCACATCCAACAATTGATGGGCTTGAAGGTCTTTCATATCTCAGATCCTCAATTTTCCACTGAAATCGGTGAGGTCAGCGGAGTTATCACGGGAGTTGCCCAAGATTTACTCGAAATTACCAAGCCAGATGGCAGAGAATTTCTCATTCCATTTGTGAAGGCATTGGTGCCAACAGTAGATATTTCGGGCGGGAAAGTTCTTATCGATCCTCCAGGAGGTCTCATCGATGAAGATTGATATCGCCACTCTTTTCCCTGAGTACTTCGCACCATTGTCGCTCTCGCTATTGGGTAAAGCGCAAACAGAGGGCATTGTGGAATTCACGACACATAACCTTCGTGATCATGCGCCAGGAGTACATAAGAGCGTTGATGACACTCCTTACGGCGGTGGCGCGGGTATGGTGATGATGGCGGAGCCAATCGCTCAAACCATCGACCCATTATTGCAAAAGAATCCGCAATTGATTTTGGTTATCCCCACGCCATCGGGCGAGAGGTTCACTCAACCGATTGCAGAGAAACTCTCACATGCGAGCCATCTGCTTTTTTTATGTGGTCGCTATGAGGGAATTGATGCGCGCGTTCCAGAGTATTACCGGAGCGTTGCGCAGATCGAAGTTCTTGAACTCTCGTTAGGTGACTATGTGCTTGCTGGTGGCGAAGTAGCAACTCTTGCAATGATCGAGGCAATCATTCGACTTGTTCCCGGAGTTCTCGGAAATCCGGATTCATTACTTGAGGAATCGCATGTGCTGCGCGATGGCGAAGGCGATGGCGCCGAAGTCTTGGTGGAATACCCGAACTACACCAAACCTCCACTCTGGCGCGGCCTTGAAGTGCCCGAGATTCTCACCTCAGGCAATCACGGAGCAATCGCCCGCTGGCGCCTTGAGCAGGCGCGGGCTCGCGCTCACCGCCTCAAGTAGGGCCGTGAGTAGGGCCTTAAGGAGCGGGGCCGGATTTGGGTAATCTCCAGGCGCACGGCAGAATAGGGCGTCTTGGCGAGAAATGCGCCCCGCCGCAGGGGAGCGAGTTTCTGATCGCGAAGTGGTCCTAACCAGGTTATCGACCTGCGGCGATTACCAGAGAAAAACGAGATAGCAACTATGAATACATTGGACGCCCTTGACGCGGCAACCCTTCGCCGCGACCTTCCATCCTTCCGCCCTGGCGATGAGCTAAAGATTCACGTCCGCGTTATCGAAGGAAACAAATCCCGTATCCAGGTCTTCCAAGGCTTGGTAATCCGACGTCGTGGTAGCGGCGTTCGCGAGAGCTTCACCATTCGTAAGATCTCTTACGGAGTGGGAGTCGAACGAACTTTCCCAGTTCACACTCCAGTTATCGAGAAGATTGAAGTAGTCCGTCGTGGCGATGTGCGCCGTGCGAAGTTGTACTATCTCCGCGAACTTCGCGGTAAGGCATCGAAGATTCGCGAGCGCCGTGGTGGCAACTTTGGTCCAAGCGAGACGATTGTCTTTGAAACTGGCGAGGCAGAGGTTCTTACTGAAGAGGTATTGGCTCCCGTTGAGGCAGTAGAAGCAGTAGAAGCAGAAGAAACTGCCGAGGCTGCTCAAGCGAGCGCGACTGATACTGAGAAAGAGAAATCCGAGTAGTGAAACTCCCGCGGAAGGGTTCGCTCCTTCGCGAAATTCCTGTCCTGGTTGTTGTTTCTCTATTTATCTCAATCATCATCAAAGCATTCTTGATTCAGGCGTTCTATATACCTTCGGGCTCTATGCAGACCACCCTTGAGATAAATGATCGAGTTATCGTGAACAAACTTGGTAACTTCTTCGCTGACGTCAAGCGTGGTGATGTGGTGGTCTTCCGCGATCCAGGAGGATGGTTACCGCCAGCATATGAAGAGAAGCGCTCAGCTCCGCTACAAGCGCTTCGCAATGGATTGGTCTTTGTGGGACTTGCGCCCGATCCTGCTAAGCAACATTTGATTAAGCGCGTTATTGGCGTTGGCGGAGATCACGTCGTCTGTTGTGATGCTAGCGGGTCATTAGTGATTAACGGCAAGGCGGTCAAAGAGAAGTACTTGTATGCAGGTAATGCACCAAGTGAAACGAAATTTGATGTCCGAGTTCCCAAAGGCTCCGTGTGGGCGATGGGTGACCATCGCGCAGCTAGCGAGGATTCCCGATATCACCAAGAAGATGCCAACAAAGGAATGGTTCCGCTCAACAAAGTTGTTGGCCGCGCCTTCTTGGTAATCTGGCCAGTACAACATTTCTCGCTCTTACCTCGACCAGAGGCGTTGACCGCCATTCCGGTGAAATGAATCCGGAAGCTGCGCTTCGAGCGGCGGGATTTAGGCTCATCGCGGGAGTGGATGAGGCAGGACGTGGCGCCTATGCCGGCCCACTAGTAGTGGCTGCAGTAATCCTTGATTCCGAAAAACCGTTGACGGAAGTGGGAGATTCAAAAACTTTCTCTGAGAGCAAACGCCGTGATATTGCAGAAGAAATCAAAGAGCGTGCCCTGGCCTATTCGATTATCGCGATCGAAGCCGAGGAGATTGATTCGTACGGACTGCACCCCTCTAACATAGGGGGAATGCGGCGGGCGGTAACCGTCCTTTCTCATACCCCTGACTACATCATCACTGATGGCTACTACGTTACTGGTTTGGAAATTCCCTCCATCGCTATGTGGCGTGGTGATCAGGTCAGTAAATCTGTTGGTGCGGCTTCAATCCTGGCTAAAAATTATCGAGATCACATCATGATTGAGTGGGATGCTCGCTATCCAGAGTATGGCTTCGCCCACCATAAAGGTTATGGCACTGCCGCACATCAACGTGCTTTAGAACTGTATGGCGTCTTACCAATTCACCGAAAATCCTTCGCACCTATTGCACGATTACTCGAAAGTTCAAATCTTCGCCATTAACAACCAGAGCGCGAGCTACAAGATGTGTACACCCTCCTGTCGTTGTCGGAGGCAAAACTTAGATTTCCGCCATGGTCAATTCCTCTGGCTCTCCATATCGTCCACATCAATTGGGCAAGGCTGGCGAAGCTGCAGCGGTCGCCTACTTACTCGACGCTGGCTATTCAATAATCGATCAGAACTGGCGAGGAGCGCATGGTGAAATAGACATCATTGCGCGCTTTGATTTTCAGCATCCAGAATTCGTTGTGGTTGAGGTGAAGACTCGCTCATCACTTCATTGTGGCGCACCGCTTGAAGCAATTACCCCCACAAAATATCGAAGACTCTTCCTTTTGGGTCGCGAGTGGATATCTACCTATCAACCGGGCGCCTCGTGGCGCATTGACGTTCTCGCTCTACTCCGCTCTGCTAGCGGTTTTCACATTACCCATCACAAAGGGTTGATCGCCTAATGCTTGCCATTACTCGCGCCATCTCCTTAGTGGGATTATCGGGCCACTTGATCGATGTTGAAGCAGATATTGGAAATGGCGTTCCTGGCTTTACGCTCCTTGGCCTGCCCGATGCAGCGCTCTCAGAGGCACGTGATCGAGTTCGCTCAGCAATCATCAACTCGGCGGCGCAATGGCCCAATAAACGGATAACTCTTGCGCTCTCACCTGCAGCGTTACCTAAACGTGGTTCGGGCTTCGATTGCGCAATTGCACTCGCCCTGCTCGCTGCAGCAGAAGAGATCACATTGGAGAGACTTTGTGGAGCGGTCGTGCTCGGTGAGCTCACCCTTGATGGCAGAATCAAATCCGTCCCTGGAATTCTTCCGGCACTTCGCGCAGCGTCGTTACATGGCGTAAAGCAGGCAATCATTCCCTCTGACAATTACCAGGAGGGTTCACTTGTATCTGGAATAGAGATTCTGCACTTCGGGCATCTTCGTGAAGTAATCACCTGGCTCCAAGGGGGCCACTACTCTCCATCAGATTTGAGATCAGTCCAACGAGTAGAGCGAGATAGCGCTCCATCGGATTTCTCGGATATCGCAGGACAAGAACGCGCGAAGGCAGCGCTTGAGATTGGCGCCGTTGGCGGTCATCACATTGCGATGGTTGGGCCACCTGGAGTTGGCAAGAGCATGCTGGCAGCACGCATTCCCACGATTCTGCCAACCCTTGATGACCGAGATGCTTTAGATGTCACCTCACTCCATTCAATAGCGGGGAAAATCTCACCAGGGAGCAGTGCGCCCCTCATTACTACGCCACCATTTGTTGCACCCCATCACACCATTACTCGAGCAGGGTTAATTGGCGGCGGCGCTACGACCATATCGCCTGGCGCATGCTCATTGGCGCATCGCGGGATTCTCTTTCTCGATGAAGCTCCAGAGATTTCTCGCCCAGTCATCGAATCGCTTCGGGAACCGATGGAGCTTGGGGAAATTACGCTCACTCGACTGGGACGAAGCGCCACTTTTCCTGCTCGATTTACTCTTGTCTTGGCATCTAATCCATGTCCCTGTGGGTGGGCAATTGGCAAAGCGAAACGATGCACCTGCTCGTCACTAGCAAGTCGTCGCTATCGCGAGAAGTTATCCGGCCCAATTCTCGATCGGATTGATCTTCGAATCGAATTAGAACCGCTCTCACAAGGAGATCTTTTGCGAAGTGGTGAAAGCAGCGCAGATATTAGAGCTCGGGTCAGTCGCGCTCGCGAACGGTCGAGCGCACGATTTCGCGCCCACCCATGGTCGATGAACTCTGAAATCCCTGCCGCTGCGCTCCGCACTGAATTTGCACCAGATTCTCGGGCGCTGCGCATTCTCTATCGTTCGCTCGATGCAGAAGAGATAACGGTCCGCGGACTCCATCGAATTCAGCGAGTAGCGTGGAGCATCGCCGACTTAGCAGGCGAGCCCTCCCCATCACAGAATTCAATCGAGCGCGCGCTCGCTCTTCATTTACGGGAGCGGTTATGAAAAATAAGATTCGTCGAATCACCCCGCACAGTTCCGAGTGGCCAACGCGATTAAATGCTCTGGCAAAACCGCCACGTGAGTTATTTGTGCTCGGCCGAAATCTTGCTGAAATAGCAGCAGAGCGACATCGCACCGTGGCAATCGTTGGTGCGCGCAATTGCACGTACTATGGCGAGAAAATTGCCCGCGACTTCGCAACGTATTTTGCTGCGCTCGATTGGTCGGTTGTCAGTGGTGGCGCCTTCGGGATTGATTACCATGCACATCGCGGCGCGTTGGTGATTGATGGTGTGAGTATTGCGGTGGTAGCCGGCGGCCTCGATGCGCCCTATCCGCGTAGCCATGATGGTTTGTTCGCAGAGATTGCTCATCGAGGGGCTTTGCTTTCTGAGCAACCGCCTGGTGTGCGCGCAGCAAAAGGACATTTCCTCGCTCGCAATCGGCTCATTGCAGCGCTCAGTATCGGTACCATCGTTGTAGAAGCTGCTTATAAGAGCGGTGCAATTCGAACTGCCCGAGATAGCGCCGAGCTCCTTCGCCCCGTGCTGGCTACGCCTGGCGCAATTACCTCACCACAAAGCGCCGGAGTGCACGCTCTCATCCGCGACCGAATTGCAGAATTGGTCACCTCTCCGACTGAAGCGCTCGAGATTCTCGTGCCATTAGATCACCGAAGCGATGTCAGAGCACCGGAGTAGCTAGTACGGCAAAGGTGAGAGAATAGGGCGGTGAGTGAATTTCGTTCCGGCTTCGTCGCACTTGTTGGGCGCCCAAATACCGGAAAGTCGACCTTACTGAATGCGTTGGTCGGTGAGAAAGTAGCCATCACATCAAGTCGCCCTCAGACTACGCGGCGAGCAATTCGTGGAATCGTCCATCGTCCTGAGGGACAAGTCATTGTCGTGGATACGCCAGGATTACATAAACCAAAGACACTTCTTGGGCAGCGCCTTAATGCGCTTGTTGCGGAAACTTTTGCTGACGTTGATCTTATTGTGTGCTGCTTACCAGCTGATGAAGAGATCGGGCCTGGCGATAAGAGAATCATCGGCGAAATCTCCGGCTCCATTCCACTGATCGCAGTTGTCACCAAGAGCGATCGAGTTGCCCCGCAGACTCTGATGGAGAAATTAGCGAACG
>CAZLOJ010000041.1:0-10174 GCA_964561165.1 uncultured Bifidobacterium sp.
TGGTGACAACAGGGTTGAAGTGAGCGCCACTTATTGGGGCGAACAAGTAGATAACCACAAACAAGACCAACGCAGTAGCAATAGCGTTGATGAGCAAATGGAGCGCTTTGTCATCAGTCAGGTTCGCGGCCATGAATGCCGAGCCGACTACTGTCATCGAGATGAGGGATGTGCCAAGGGCCTCAGCCAACCAGCTTTTCACGCCTTGATATTAGCGAGTGTAGGTAACTGACAGTTGCGCTTGGCCAAGCATCCCCACGCCTTGTGTCGCCTTACCAATTGCCTGTGTTCCTGGCGGAATATTGAAGAGCGTGAGATAGAAATACTTACCGCTATCGACTGAGCCTGGCTGTGATGGGCCAGGGAGCTAATCCTTCAAAAATGGCAAACTCTGTCAAAGCCGGCGCGCTGTGCCTTCTCTCGTGCGATTCATCCTTCACCGTAACCCTCACTTCTCTTGACGATCAATTCTTCGGAAGGACTGTGTATGAGTGGGCAATCTGTAAGTTTTTTCGACCAGCATCTGTAGGACGAGCAGCCAAGAAATATTCCACTGTGGCAGCTGTCGGTGCCACACTCACTCGCACATGTCCTGAGTTAGGCGCCTTCGTGCCGCTCTTATATGCATTCTCATTGAAGTAGCTAAATGTGTCATCAGCTGGATTAGGCATCGACTGGTAGATCACACCATCGCGCTCTTGGGTAACAAAAATGTGGTCATGCCCTTGGAAGAAGATTGACACCTTGTTCTGCACCATCAAATCGTGAATAGGCAGCGCCCAATTAGGGCGTTCCTTCGCAAAAGTGGATTGCCCCTTCGGATCGCTGCCGCCCCACTCATATGTTGTCGATATCTCTACACCACCACGACCAGTTCCTAGAACATGATGTGCAAAAACAAATTTATATTTAGCATCACTCTCTTCCAGAGTCTTCTTGAGCCAGGAATATTGTGTGTCGCCGATGCCAACTTTCCATAAGTCGCGAGCGCCCTTACCTCCACCCTTTCCGCCACCGCCCTGCTGATCTCCGCCGCCTTTCTCGTCTCCTGCGACGTTATCTACTGCCGCAGTTGAGTGCCAATATGGATCGATCGTGACAAATAGCGCATCGCCCCAGGTGAACGAGTAGTAATCGCGTGGCAAACCAACTCCTGGAATCTCTTCGATATTTCCACTGTAAAACTCATTGGGCGCTGGCAACGGGTAGAACTTATTACGCGCATTGCCTGCGAGAACTGCTGGATTTGTCGTTGTGCCATCAAGGAGATAGGCAGCAGCTTGCTCATGATTTCCATTTACTAAGAAAATTGGCACTGTGCTTCCAGGAATCGTCAACCAATTGCGATGCGTTCGATAGATGTTCTCTACATTTGTTTTTGTTGCTTGTCCCTTACTGATTAAAGGGTCAATGCTGAAATCGTCGCCCATCAAAATGTGAAAGTCTGGTAATTGTTTGGCGATATTCGCCATTGTGACGAAGTAAAGCTCAGACCTAAACATCTTTCCCGCACGTTCTGGGTGTGTATCTCCTTGAACCGTGAAGGAAAATTCCTGGCTCTTTTTTCGAGAGGTAACAAATGAGTATTGCTTGCCAGCTTGATAGCTTTTTGCATCTTTCGTCTTGTAACGAACTCGGTAATAGACGCGAGTGTTGCTCTTGAGGTTTACGATATCGAAAGTGAAAGGTTCACCTTGCGTTACCGATGAAATCGGACTTTTCGCAGAGTACTTAGTTTTTGTGTAGCCATACTCGACGTATGCGCTGAGATCCTGATTTGCTAGCAGGCTCAAGGCAATCGAATTATTGGTTGGTCGGCCCAGAATCTGGGTGATTACCGGAGCCGAAACACCAAGCGCCTTCCCTATAGAACTCTGCGAAAGGGTGATGAGGATTGTTGATCCCAAGAGCGCCCTTCGGGAAATCGGGGCTGCCAACCAGGATCCAAGGAGAGATGTGCTCTTCTCATTTCTGCTACTCACACGAGCAGGATAGGTCTGACTTCCTCATAAATTTCTCGCCGATTTCTAAGGGTTGTCTGTGAGTTAAAGGTTCCCTAATAGCGAGCGCATCTTGCTGTAAATGATGCGCGCTGCCAAGGCTGGGCTGATACGAGCAAGCAGATTCATCATCTTGGCATCGGTACCGATGAAGATTCGTTCGCGCTCCTTCTCTATCGCCTCGACAATAATCGAAGCTGCTCTCGCCGGATCGGTCGTTGGTATCTTGCTTGCGGCCGCCGAGGTACTGGATTGAGCCATTGCCACTCCGGAATTCATCGCAATATCCGTGCTCATCGCGCCTGGATACACCAGCGTTACGCGCACCTTCGTTCCGCGCAATTCTGAGCGAAGGCCATCACTTAATTGAGCAAGCGCCGCCTTTGACGCGCCATAAAGACTCTGCCCCGGGACAGGGGCGTAAGCACCCATCGACGAGATATTAACGATGTGACCCTCGGGTCTATCAAGTAAATGTGGAAGGAAAGCTTTTATCAAGAGTAATGCGCCAGTGAAATTAACGGCCATCACGTGCGAGGCATCCTCGAGAGTTAATTGATTGACCTTAACAAACGGTTGAATGATCCCGGCATTGTTAATCAGAGCATCCACTTGCCCCATTCGGTTGATAACCACTTGCGGCAGCGACGCCACGGGATTTTTGTCCGTGATGTCAACCAAGAAAGTCTCGACCTGAGGGCCCGCTATCTCGCGAAGTTTTGCAAGTGACTCTTCTCGAAAATCCACAGCCGCGACCCGCGCGCCTTTATCAATAAGCGCAAGCGTTAATTCTCGTCCGACTCCACCACCGGCGCCGGTGACTACAAAGACTTTTCCATCAACCCTCACACTTACATAGTACTCGTGCGCTCTGGGGTATGGTTTTACGCATGCAAGCTGAGAAGATTTTGCAAGCGTTGAAATATAAAGCCAACTCTACAAAGGCTTTGGAATTACAACGATTCTTCAAAACTGGCCCAGGAGATTACGCCGAAGGTGATGTCTTCCTTGGTGTAGTCGTGCCCGATATTCGTAAAGTTGCTCGCACCTACGAATCAACTTCTCTGACTGAACTCAAGAAACTCATCGCCTCACCTTTTCATGAGGCGAGATTCTGTGCGCTGGTGATCCTGACCAATAATTTCAAAAAAGCTGAATCAGAAGAAGCAGCAGAACGCTATTTTGACTTCTACTTATCCGCACTCAATCGTGGCTATATCAACAACTGGGATTTAATTGATGTCACAGCACCTACGCTTGGACAGTTCCTGCTGGGTGAGAAAAACTACCTCGCAAAGCTGCGCACCATGGCCGCCAGCGATGATTTATGGATTCGTAGAGCATCGGTGCTCTTTACCTTTGCCGCGCTTCGAGTCGGCGATACGAAACCAACCCTCGCTATTTGCAAAATCCTCCTACGCGATGATCACGATTTAATGCATAAAGCTGTCGGCTGGGCGCTGCGCGAAGTGGGGAAACTGAACCCAACTCAACTCCGTGATTTTCTAAAGAAAAACGGAAAAACAATGTCTCGAACAACGCTCCGATATGCGATTGAGAAATTCTCAACTACCGAACGAAAACGCTGGCTCGAGCAAACCCGCTAGCCCCCTACTTCGTGCGCTTGTGATCCTCATGATGTGAAGCAGTGATGCGTCCAGCATGTGCTTTCGCCTCAGGATCCTGTTTCGATTTAATCAAGCTGGCAATAGTCGAGACAACCAGAATTAAGGCGATAACTGCGAGACTCCAGAGCGTTGGGATTTTTGGCACTTCGGTATAAATCTCATGAACAAAGGTCAGTACCAATTTGATGCCAATGAAGATCAAAATGATGGAGAGACCTAACGAAAGATAGATCAATTTATCGAGCAATCCCTTGAGCAAGAAATAGAGTGCACGTAATCCAAGGAGCGCGAATGCATTTGCTGCGAAGACGAGAAATGCTTCGGAGGTAACGCCGAAGGTTGCTGGAATCGAATCGAGCGCAAATAGTAAATCTGTCGCTCCGATTGAGATCATCACCAGGAACATGGGAGTAGCAAAGCGCTTACCATTCTGGCGAATGAACAACTTAGTTCCGTGATACTCATCTACTGTCGCCATTCGCTTGCGAATTCTCTTGACGATGAAATTCTCGCTCGGATCAGGATCCTCATCCCAGTGTCGGAAGAGCCCCACGCCAGTCCAAATCAAGATTGCACCGAAGATCACGAAGGTGAAGCTGAATGCTGCGAGAGCTGCGGCACCCACTGCAATGAAAATCGCACGGAGCACCAATGCGAGCATGACGCCAATTAGCAGGACGCGTTGGTGATAAATCGAAGGAACTGCAAATTGCGTCAAAATAATGACGAAAACAAAGAGATTATCTACCGATAGGGATTTCTCTACTAAATACGCAGCAAAGTACTCGGTTCCATATTGCGATCCATACGAGGACCAGACCCACATACCAAAAGCGACCGCGATGCCGATATAAAAGATTGACCAGAGCGTGGCCTCTTTGAACATTACATCATGGGGCTTACTGCTCACGGTAAAGAGATCGACAAGAATAAGTGCTGCAATCGCACCAATTGTTACTGCCCATGCAAGATTCGAGACATCCATCGAGAACTCAACCCTTTCGGTTAGTTTCCTAATCGTATGAGGAAACTGAAATTAATTCGCACCGAGAGTGTAAACAGAGAAAATGACCGTTTTACGATTCTTATCGACCGAATATGCGAGCGAAGAGTCCATCGCTTTTTGCGGAATTGGGTGAGCTTGGTGCGCTGTGACCTTGGCAACGTTGACTCTCAGGAACGCCCGCGAGAGCAACTTCAATATGTTCGCCACATCCCGACCACGTTGGTTTTCCGCACTGCTTGCACATGACTTTGCTGCACATTCCCCACACCTCTATTTCTAGGTAGTCCTGCCTGCCCCGCTTCGTTGCTCGCCTCTAATCGTAGAGCACCTTCCATTGTTTTACTTTCTTATCCAATAGCGGCGCAGCGGTTTCCCTTCAAACTCAACTACGTTTTCTAATTTGCCTCCGCAGGCTTCAATCACGGCGGCTGAGCCAACATTCTCATCGAAACATGTCATGAGAACATCGTCGACTCCGAGTTCATGTATGTATTCCAAAGATTGTCGGAGAATTTCGGTGGCGTATCCACGTCGTCGGAATTGCGGACGTACTCCATATCCAATATGGCCACCGTAGTTGAGCAAAAAAGTATTCAGTTCATGGCGAATCGAAGCCCGACCGACTAATTCTCCCGCCACCTCTGCGATCAAAAAAGTCGCAGGCACTCTCCCCTTGGGCAAATCGATACCAAGTCGCATGTTCCGACAATCCTCAACATGTTTCGACCATGGGACTTGGGCAATATCTGCTTGCGGCCCTAAAGCGAGCAAGAAATCCCAATCAGGAAATTCAAGGTGAGCAGCGCGCGCCTCGGCTTCATCTCCGATTTTAAGTTCTCGAAGGATTAACTCCACATGATTATTCTATCAACTGCGATTTTTCCTTGATAAATTCCTTACAGTAGGATTGGCGTATGGCACGCGTTGAAATTGTGGGCGATTCGCTAGTGCTTGCCCTCAACAAGTGGGAACGCTTTTTCTCCCTGCGCCGCGACATCCGAATCGAACGAACTGCGTTGGAATCCCAGGTTCGGGTTTCGGATCCTTGGAATCGTCGAACAATCAGAGGATTTCGCGCTCCTGGAACAGCTATCCCTTTCCTTATCTTGCTGGGTACGATGAGATATCGTGGTGGCAAGGATTTCACTGCGATATACCGGAGAAAGCCCGTAGACGTGTACACCTTTAACTCAGGCGAATTTAAACGCTGGATTGTGAGCTCATCATGACCGATACAAATCACGTTCGACCTTTCCGTTGGGGAATTCTCAGCACCGGTGGAATTGCACAACAATTTGCTCGCGACCTACATCGCCTACCAGACCACAAAATCGTTGCAGTGGGCTCGCGCACCCAAGAGAAGGCCAATTGGTTTGGCGATCTATTCAACGTGCCCAATCGTTACCCAAATTACGAAGCGTTGGTCAACGACCCTGAGGTTGATGGCATCTACGTAGCCACCCACCACCCTATGCATAAGCGTGACACTCTGCTTGCACTCAATGCTGGCAAGGCTGTGCTCTGCGAGAAACCATTTGCGATGAGCGCAACTGAAACGCAAGAGATGATTTCCGTTGCTCGTTCGAAGAATGTGTTATTGATGGAGGCAATGTGGGCTCGTTTCTTGCCACACATGGTCGCAGTCCGCGATGTAATAAAGAGTGGCGTCCTCGGCGACATCATCAGTGTTCGCGCTGACCATGGCCAGTGGTTTCCACTAGATCCAGAGTTCCGCTTATTCAAACCAGAACTGGGTGGTGGCGCACTCTTTGATTTAGGAATCTATCCAGTGTCATTTGCATCGATGGTTTTGGGAACACCCAGTTCAATCACTGCACGAAGCACAAAAGCATTCACCGGTGTCGACGGTCAAACTTCTATCATTCTCGAATATCCAAACGGAGCGCAGGCGTTGCTCAACACAACAAATCTCGCAGCCACTCCTAACCGGGCATTGATTGTTGGTACGCAAGCGCGCATCGAGATCGATCGCACGTTCTATACGCCAACCTCCTTCAAGGTCATTAACAACCGCGATGAAATTATCGGCGGTCTCTCCAAGAAGTACCAAGGCCACGGACTTCGGGAGCAAGCAGTTGAGTTCGCTCGATGCTTCCGCGCTGGACTCAAAGAATCACCGATTCTGCCGCTTGATGAGACCCTTTCCATCATGCGCACGATGACCGAGATTGCTAATCAGATTGGCCTTACCTATCCAAAGTTCGCAGAGTAATTAGCTTTTTCGAAGGATTCGAGTTACGCCCCATTTAGTGACGTTGATGAGCGCTTCGCGAACAATGCGTGCGCTCATCTTGCTAACGCCGATTTCGCGTTCGATGAACGTTATTGGAAACTCTGCAATCGAGGCGCCGGCACGAATAGCAGCTCGGGTCATCTCGATCTGAAATGCATACCCTTCGGATTCGATGAGCTGCACGTTCATTTTCTTGAGCAGATCAGCGCGATAAATGCGAAATCCTGCAGTGCTGTCATGTACAGCGAAACCAAGCATCTTCTTTGAATAAAGGTTCGCGGTCCTCGACAGGAGCTCCCGATGTTTTGGCCAGTTTGTGACGCGACCACCCGATATCCACCGTGAGCCGATGACTACATCGCACAGCGAGTGCGCGTCAAAGTATGTGAGCATATTTCGAAGATCATCAACTCGATGTGACCCGTCTGCATCCATTTGAATGATGGTGGTAAATCCAGCGCGCAGCGCTCTGGCAAATCCATCTCGGTATGCGCTACCCAATCCTAATTTTCCAGGTCGTTCTAAAACTTCAACAAGTCCCGTAGCGGCGCCCAACTCCTTGGCAACCTGTGCAGTGCCATCGCGCGATGCGTCATCAACAATCAAGATATGTAAAGAAAGATCTAGCAAGGGTGGAAGTAGTCGGCGAAGGTTCTCTGCCTCGTTGAAGGTGGGAATGACAACTATGGTCTGGGAGCGGGACACCCGATTATTCTCTCGTAGATTCTCCGAGAGTTGGCTGAGCCTTAGATATGAATTACCTGATGGTCGTGGTGATAGTTGACCCTTCGTGGTGATACCAGTCGAACCAGTCTCGGGCCTTGGAGAGGATCTGGTTCTCGGTTAATGCGTTGAGGTCTGCATCTATTGCGCCAATGACCTTCTTAGCTACCACGGGGTTATGTCGCTCCATATATTGCGTGAACCGGAGCATCGCATTTGCCTTGCCCACTCCATGGCCGAGCAGCAAGATTTCAGATGCCTGCGTTAACTCTTTCGCCAGTACATCAAAGAAACCGTGCTCGGCCGGATCGTTTCCGTGCCCGCCACGATGTTGTGCCTGTCGAATGTGGTGGTGGATTCCTTTGTCGTCTGGTGCATATATACGTTCGGGATGCGTTCCCTTTTCAAGCCCAGTTGCCCAGATTCGAGCCTCATCTTGCGTGATAGCGACAACGACCAACTTATTTGATATCTCAGATAATTCGGACATAACTCCAGCCAACCAGATTATCCTCACGCTCAACTATTTTCCTCGATGGTGACCGGACATTTGTCCGGACACATCTGGGAACACGGAGAGTAATTTTGTATTACCGAAAATCAACTTTCTTATACTCACTTTATGCATACTCTCGGTGCAAGTGATCGCCTCCGTAATTTAGTGGATTTCCTCCTGCACTTTCCGACTCGGGAACAAATAGTTGTTTATCTCAGCCAGAACATCTGCCCGAAGGGTGAACTGGCGGGAGTGAGTACTGGTTTCCTAGATGATGCAGGAATTATTAACTTTGAATTTTTTTATGGCTTTAATGATGAACTACCTACAGAAAAAACTGTAAAAATCAGTAATGATGACCCAACAGCTGAAATCCTTCGCACGATGAAAACCAAAGTCATCAATTTGCATACGATTTATCAAGATTACGGTCAAGCACTCAAGATGCCTGGGATAACCGATTATGGAACTGGACTTGGCTTTCCCACAACTTCGCGACGACTCTATGCATTTGCCTTCGTAGGTGAGAATGAGAAATTTGGCAGTTTTATGGAGTACTTTGAATGTGTTCGCTCAATTCTCACTTTTTGGGAGACGCTTAATGAGAGTAAAACTATTAGGCAAATGCCCAAGCCTGAACTCCGCGATACCGCCTTGACGCAACGGCAGGAGCGGATTCTGGAGTTGATTAATTCGGATAACACCAACGCCACAATCGCTACCCAGCTTGGGTATAGCGAATCGTTAATCCGACAGGAGACCATCATCATCTACCGGAAGCTCGGCGTTGATGGAAGGCGAGAGTTGAAACGAGCAATTGCTTCGTAGCTAATGTTAAAGGTACCGAATGTATCGAGATTTTTCACCCACCAGTATAATCTTGGCATGATTCCTTTCAATCGGTGCTGGGAGTTGTGAACATGATGGAACAGAATCAAGCTATTTATGAAGATGAGGTTCGTCAGCGCTGGGGCGACACTAATGCCTATCGTCAGTCGCAACGCAAGACGGCGAAATATACGCAAGCGGATTTTGAAGCAGCAAAGAAGGACCAAGAGGCAGCAACCGAATTGTTCGTACAAGCGTTTGGAAATTCCTTGGCGATAGATTCAGCGCAAGCACAACAGGCAGTACGTGCGCACCGTGAAGCAATAACGAAATGGTTCTACGATTGTTCGGTGGAGATGCAGAAACAGTTGGCTGTGATGTACATCGAAGATCCGCGCTTCAAAGAGTATTACGAGGGGCGAGTCCGAGGACTCGCCCAGTACGTGCACGATGCAATAAGGGCGCAGTAGACTTCAATACTTGAGAAGTATTTACGCAAAATTGTTCCTCAACATCGCACGATTAGTCGTATACCCCCGGCCGTCCTAGAGTCCGGGACGTAAAATTTTCTCTAATGGACGACCCTTTGCAAGCTCGTCCACTAATTTATCCAAATATCGAATCTTTTTCATTAGTGGGTCTTCGATTTCTGCAATTTTCACACCACAAATGGAACCAGTAATCATCGTTGCATTGGGATGAATCTTGGCCGATTTGAAGAAATCTCTGAAGGTAGTTTG
Source organism: uncultured Bifidobacterium sp. (assembly GCA_964561165.1). Taxonomy (GTDB): domain Bacteria; phylum Actinomycetota; class Actinomycetes; order Nanopelagicales; family Nanopelagicaceae; genus IMCC26077. The sequence continues at coordinate 9,676 of CAZLOJ010000041.1, forward strand.
ATTCTTGAGATGACTTTTAAGGGCCTTTGCATCATAGCCTGTTAACCACGTTATCACCTTGACGAGTTCAACTTCTGTGCGATCTTTGCGTTTAACTTTATTGACGTAATGAACATAAATATCTGCCACAGGCATGTCGTAGATCTTATGTGTCAACGAGTCAGAGCCCATTCTTTTTTCGAAAATATGCGACTAGCGCATTCGCATGACCATGCCCCATTTCGAACTTCTCCTTAAGATGCGCAACTTGTTCCATATGCGCCAACTTGGAAACTTTCTTGAGTTCTTTCATCCAATGCTCAATCGGCTTTCCATACTTCTTTTCAATGGAGGGAAAATATGAGGCAGGACCCATCACTTTCTTTTCAACCATGGCGTGAGTATAAAAGCAGGATCGCTCAATAAGCCACGTTTACAGGAACGTTCTCGGTTTAATCAACCGAGAAGGCCGGCATCTTGAGCGCGTCCATACACAGTTCCCAGCCTCTTGGTGGGCTGA
>CAZLOJ010000042.1:0-9805 GCA_964561165.1 uncultured Bifidobacterium sp.
TGCGATTTGAGCCAGCAGGTATGACAGATGATGCTGATATCCGCATGGCGCAATCGATGATGGATTACATCTTCCGTCGCCTCGCACTCGATTACCTTCCAGCAGATGAACGAGCTGCGCTCGGCATCTTCTCTGCAGCAGAGCGCGCACGCGCACTTGATGGCGGAAGCTACGGCGTAGTCGAGAGCGCACCAGCGATGGATGAGGTAGCAATCGATACCCCGCCTGCTACTCCGGTTGCTCCGGCAGCAAAGGTGCAAGAGATTGCGATTACCTCAGCGCCAGCGGCGCCAGTACAGATCGGTTCATCAACTGAGCTGTTAGAGGCGATGCTGGGTCGAAGCGCAGATGCGCCAATGTGTATGACATGTGGCGTCAAGATGCGCGCTGCAGGTGCCTGCTACGTCTGCGAAGGCTGCGGTTCAACATCAGGATGTAGCTAATCACTAGCTACATCTAACAAATGAATTCCTTCTCGATAGGGGCCGAGCGCGCGCTTATCAATGGCGAGATCACCTCGGCCTCCATCGAGATTTCCCATGGCATCATCACCAAAGTTGTTCCACGCCCCGCTGAGTTGGTGGGGGATATTCTCCTTCGCGAGAGTGATTGTGTGCTCTCGCCGGGATTTATTGATTGTCAGATCAATGGCATCAGCGATATCAATTTCTTTGATGCTGACAAAGACGATCTAGAGCGTGCACTGGTTGCACTGGCGCACAATGGCGTGACCTCATGCATCCCCTCAATGATCTCTGCACCGATAGGTGAGTTGGTTGCTGCGATTGAGGCATCTGATTGTGGCGAAAGTTCTCCTTCAGGAATCAATCGCGCTCGTCATTTGGGATATCACATCGAAGGTCCATTCCTCTCGGATGATTTCTCGCGAGCGCATGATGCGCGCTTCTTTCTCGATCCGACCCCGCACCATCTCGATCCACTATTAGAGACTGGGCGAGTCTCGATTATCACGCTCGCACCTGAGCGAGCGCGCGCTCGCGAAGCAATCAGCGCAATTCACCAGGCCGGAGTTATCGCAAGCGCAGGTCACTCTGGCGCGACATTTGAGCAGATGGTTGATGCAGTTGCGGCAGGACTTTCCATGATCACTCATTTATTTAACGGTATGGATAAGAACGCAAGCGCGGGAATTATTCGCGCTGCGAGTGAATTGCGAGAGTTAACTGTAGGTTTAATCGCCGATGGAATCCATAATCAGAGTGAACAGGTGCAGTGGGCTTTTGAAACGATGGGTGATCGGATTGCTCTCGTGACAGATGCGCTTGGTTCTCGGTTGGGCGACCAACCAGTGCAGGTTGATCCGCATGGATCAGGAGGCGCTTATCGAACCGATGGGACCCTTGCAGGTTCGACGCTCACCTTGGACAAGGTGATTGCACGAGCGGTCACGCTAGGAGCGCCATTGAATCAGGCGCTGGTGAGCGCTACTCGTACCCCTGCGCGCCTGCTTGGCCGCTCAGATCTTGGGGAGATTAAAGAGGGGGCGCTCGCTGATCTCACCTACTTTTCAAATAGTGGAAGTATTCGTACCTGGATCGGCGGAGTGGAGGTGGCCCAATGAGCATTATGAGCGCTGAGATCAATGAGCAGGCAGATGCAATTGCGGCAACCTTGAACGCACTGGCGCCAGCACGCGCAGATGTTCAAAAGTTATTTGCTGGAGCAAACGGAGTTCTTTTCATGGCTCGCGGCACGAGTGACAATGTTGCTGACTACGGCCAATATCTCCTCTCGACGAGAGCGGGCGTACTCGCTACTAGCGGCAGCCCCTCGATAGCAACAGCTTTTAATTCGACAGTAAATCTCCAAGGTCACGTGGTCATTGGTATTAGCCAGTCAGGTTCAACTGCCGAAATTGTGGAATCGCTCCAATGGGCAAAGCGCTCAGGCGCTCGAACGCTCGCGTTAACAAATGTGGCCGAAAGTCCATTGACTAAAGGGGCCGACTTAACTCTGCTTACACGGGCCGGTAATGAGAAAGCTGTGCCGGCGACAAAGAGCTTTTCCAGCGCGATGGCAGCGATGGCTTGGATCACCTCGTCACTCGATGGTGGGAGATTTGATAGCGAGCTTGCATCATTACCGGCGAAAGTCCGTGAAGTATTGGATGCAAATTTTCATTGGGGCGAAATGGAGCGCGCAATTGGCGCTGCAAACACGTTGGTTGTTTCCGGCCGTGGTTACGGACAATCAGTCGCGCGCGAGATTGCATTAAAACTAAAAGAGTGTGCGCTCATAAATGCATCTGGACTCTCGTTCGCTGATCTTCGTCATGGTCCCGTTGCGGTATTTAGCCAGGGTTTTCCGCTGATTTCACTCGGACTTTCGGCCGCATCACCTTTACTCTCTGGCTTGCATGACCTGCAGCGCGCAGCACATCAAGCAGGTGCGCCGATAATCAACATAAGTGGCGTGAGCGCTCCGGATATTCCTGTGCATCACGTACCGTTACCAGAAATCTCTGATGAGCTCCTTCCGATTCTTCAAGTAATTCCGGGGCAGAAACTTGCTGAGCGAATCGCACATGCACGCGGATTTAATCCTGATCAGCCACGTGGCCTTAATAAAGTCACGCAAACGATTTGAACGCAAAGTGAATCTGTTATGTCGCTAACCCTTGGCATTGATATCGGTGGCACAAAGATAGCGGCGGCACTGGTCCGCAACGGCGAGATCCTCAAGAAGGTCGAGCGGGTATATCAACGCTCAAGCATCATCGATGATCTTGCTACAGCAATCAAAGAACTCGATCCAGAACGCGAAGTGGGTAGCGTTGGTATCGCATGTGCAGGGTTGATCGACTCGGAGCGGGGCATGATCACATTTGCTGGCAATCTCGACTTCGAGAACTTCCCACTTCGAGATCTCTTAGCACCTCAAATTGATCGCGAGATCTCACTAACAAACGATGCAAGCGCAGCTGGGTGGGGAGAGTTTCGCTACGGCGCCGGACGAAGTTTTAGCCATATGGCGCTCATTGCAGTTGGCACCGGTATCGGTGGCGCGCTAATTCTCAATCGCTCGCTCCTTCTTGGAGCACATGGTTTGGGCGCTGAACTTGGACACTTACATGTACCCGGCGCTACGCAGGAGTGTCCCTGTGGATTGATTGGTTGTGTAGAAGCGGTGGCAAGTGGTCGGGCCATGGAACGGCGTGCGCACGAAAATGGTTTTGCCTCGACCCAAGAGTTGGCTGAGGCAGCACGCAATGGTGATGGGGGCGCGAACGCGCTCTTTGATCAGATGGGTTGGGCAATTGGCGCAATTGCCGGACGTTTAACAAATGTCGTTGATTTACAAGTTCTTGTCATCGGCGGTGGCTTTGGTGCGACCTTCGACCTCTGGGAAGGTGGTGCAACCCGAGGCTTGCGCGAGAACATCGTGGTGCCCAATTTGCGATCGATTCCAGAATTTAAACGTGCGCAATTAGGTAACGATGCCGGCGTAATTGGAGTGGCAGATTTCGCTTACGGCAAGGTATGAATTAGCTCCACCAGTGCAGGCCAGTTTCTTCCAAAAGCAGGATGAAGTGCGAGTGTGGGAACATCGCTTCGTTCTATCCAGCGCACTTCAATTGACTCTTGATTAGCGGCAATCGGATCGCAGCGTTCATGAGCTAGAGCAATGATGGTGTGATAACCCCAGGCGCCATGTTCCTGACAACTTTCGCCAGTGACTTCGATTTCATCCGCCGTAATTCCAATCTCCTCGTGAGCTTCGCGAAGCGCGGCTTCTAGATAACTTTCGTGGGAATCGCGCGCGCCACCTGGAATACCCCAGGTATCCCCGTTATGCACCCAGGGCGCTCGATGTTGGAGAAGTACTTGCGAGCCGCGTAGCAAGAGCAGTCCAGCAGCGCCATAAAGCCCCCAATGTTTACCACCACAGGAGCACTCAATCCATCCATCACCATCGCGCGGCGCCATACCTATTGCTACCACAGCCAGGTGGGATATCCCAGTTGAATTCCCATCCACACCGGGCGAGAGGGTTGAATACTCCGCGAATCGTGCACTTCTACTCTCTCGTCAATGAGAACGAAGTGGATTCTGTTTTTTCTCGTCACATGTTTAATCTCCGGATGTGGGTATGGCGGTCAGAGAGCGAGCGCAAGTAAATCTGCAGAAGACCAAGGACCAACTGGTGAAATTTCTTTTAGTAAGGAGAGCGCCCGCGAGAGTTATCTGATTCCACCAGAAATTCCCCCCTCGTTACTTACATACATATTTGCACGCGATTCCATAGCTTCGCGCCAGGGGGAAATTCTCTCGATATCGATCCGCGATCAGAGTGCGCGGCATTGGACGCTTGAGATTCTTCGCGAAGCGTTGCCTGATCAAGTAACGATGCAGGTGCACCACTTTGAAGCGGTAGGGGTAACGTGGCGCGAGGTGTAAGGCCGATGTTGTTCATCGCCTTTTTCACATTTGCTGTGATGTTTGGATTAGAGAGCGCGCAGTTCACCGAACTGGCACATAGCGCTGGTTGCGCGAAGACATGTGTCAGCGTCACCCGCGAAGGTGGAGAGCTGGTGATTACTGCGCGCCGTGATCCGATCAAGCGCAGACCCACAGTTTCAGCACCGTCACCGACATCAACTCCGCTTCCCCCATCGAGAACGACGGCAAAAAAGTTAAGTCCACCGCGACGAACCACACCACGCCCAACGCTCTCCAATCAGATTCGCGAACTCCTTCCTAAGGGTTCCTTTACCGTGTTGCCACGAGCGGGAGCAGTCATTTACGAACCGTTACTAATTCATGCACATGGCTGCGCGCCCTTTCGGAAAACGCTGCCGATTCTCGATACGTCAATCATTTTGGATTTGCGCTCCACCATTGAGTGGAGCTGGGGAGATGGCCCTGCAGAGCGCTGGCCAGGCGCGGCGGTGCGCGGCGCACATATCTATCAACAACCTGGTCGCTACCTCATTGTGATGCGGTGTAGGTGGGGCGGTGAATACCGGACTCCAGATAGTTCGTGGGCGCCTATTCCCGAGGGGATTATCTCCACCTCGCAACAGAGCATTGAGCTCTTTCGTGCACAGGTCTTCTTCACCGAGTGAATTCATCCACAACGATACATGGGTTGAGGCGTGCGCGTCCTACCTGCCAACCACTCTTGCGCTCATGACAATAATTTCCACACCTAGTGAGTTAATCACAGCAGTTCCATTCTTACTTGATGCCCACCCTGACAATGCATTGGTCTTTATCGCACTGCGTGAGGGCGCTATTACCTGCGCACTTCGCGCCGACATTCCTGAAGCGGTAACGCTCGAAGGATCTGATGAGCTATTTGCATCGCTTCGCACGAGCGATCCAGAAGAGCTGCTCCTCCTTGCATATCTGCCAACGCCTTACGACAGCCAGCGCTGCGAGCGACTGTGCGATGAGCTTCAGGCGCGCGCAGAAGAGATTGCGCCAGTTAAGGATTTTCTGATTATCCAGAGCAATCGTTGGCGCTCGTTTCTCTGTAAAGATCAGAGATGCTGTAACCCGAATGGAGAGCAGCTTCCCGATTTCCAATCGAGCGCTATCGCTGCAGAACATGTTTTTCAAGGTCGCATGATGCCTTCGGGATTGGGCGCACATGCGGGCGCTCGCAGCGATGACGGCGAGCTTGCGCTCCAACTACTCTGCCAGGCCCAAGAGCACGTTGTAGCAAGTGCGCCAGAGCTTCGTTCTAAGCAGGGCGTAGTCACGCTGTTACGTTTAATCTCCTCGTTCACCATTCGTAAGACCATCGATAATCACGAGTTAGCTGCAGCGGCGCTGGTCGCACTTACCGATATTCAAGTCCGTGATTTCGCGATTGGTTCCCATGGCGATGAACACTTACATCTTCATCTCTCGCTCTGGAGCGATCTACTGGCAATAGCGCCTGCGGGATACCGCGCTCCAGTCGCGACGGTACTTGCGCTCCTTCGCTACGAAGATGGTGATAGTCACGGTGCTCGCGCAATGGTGGAGCGGGCGCTGTGCGATGACCCGCATTACTCACTTGCACATCTTTTGCAAAAGACCTTTGCTGCAGGTTGGCCGCCTGAGGCGTTCACCACGATGCGCCATGAACTCCATCCGAAACTCCGTGCCGAGCTATTGGGCTAGCCAGCGCTTTCAATCTCTCTATTGGACTCTATTGGACTTTTAGCTGACTATTGCCTATCTTTTTCTCTAGGTCATGAGTTCCAGTTGTTAGCCCCGGCTAACTGGACGGCAACCCTCCACCGCGGTGGGGTGCTCCGGGTGAAGACCAGGTCGCTACGAAAGTCGTAACGACAAGCGCGGGTATCTCACCGACATTCGGTAATACCCCCTTATACGAGTTATGAAGGGATATTTAGCTATGTCAGCTAACTGGTCATTTGATACGCAGCAGATCCATGCAGGACAAGTTCCGGATCCAACAACTGGAGCGCGTGCGCTGCCGATTTATCAGACAACCGCGTATCAATTCCGCGATACCACTCACGCCGCGAACCTTTTTGGTCTAGCAGAGTTGGGAAATATCTACACCCGCATCATGAACCCTACGCAAGATGCAGTGGAGCAACGCCTTGCAGCGCTCGAAGGGGGAGTTGCAGCGCTTCTTGTTGCATCAGGTTCTGCTGCAACGTTCTATGCAATTGCGAACGTAGCTGAAGCGGGCGATCACATCGTCTCCTCGCCATCGCTCTATGGCGGTACCTACAACCTCTTCCACTACACCTTGCCAAAATTTGGGATTGAAGTGACCTTCGTCGACAACCCAGAGGATCCAGAATCATGGAAGAAAGCAGTTCGCCCAAATACCAAGGCATTCTTCGGCGAGACCATCGCTAATCCAAAGAACGATCTCTTGGATATCGCAGCGGTTGCAAAGGTTGCACACGATGCTGGCGTTCCGCTGATCGTCGATAACACTGTTGCCACGCCGTATTTGATCAAGCCGATTGAGCACGGCGCCGACGTCGTGGTGCACTCTGCAACCAAGTTCCTCGCTGGCCATGGCAACTCTGTCGTAGGTGCAATTATCGATTCCGGCAAGTTCGATTATGCGAAGTATCCAGCTCGTTTTAAGAATTTCAATGAGCCAGATCCGAGCTACCACGGACTTGTTTATGCAGTGAATCTTGGCGTTGGTTCGCCATTTGGCGCCAACCTCTCGTACATCTTCAAGATTCGCTTGACGCTGCTCCGTGATACCGGCGCTGCAGTCAGCCCATTTAACGCATGGCTGTTGGCACTTGGTCTTGAAACCCTGAGCCTTCGCCTGCAACGCCACGTTGAGAATGCGCTCGCCGTTGCAACCTGGTTAGAGAAGCACCCAGCAGTCTCCAAGGTGAACTACGCAAGCTTGCCTTCATCACGATGGAACGCATTAGCGAAGAAGTACTCACCTAAGGGATCTGGTGCGGTGCTCTCCTTCGAACTTAAGGGCGGCATCGACGCCGGCAAGAAGTTCATCGAAGCGCTCGAGCTCTTTAGCCACGTTGCTAACATCGGTGATGTTCGCTCACTTGCGATTCACCCTGCATCCACTACCCACTCGCAATTGACTCCAGAGGAGCAACTCACCGCTGGAGTAACCCCTGGTCTAGTTCGCTTGAGTCTTGGTATCGAAGATATCAACGACATTAAGGCAGATCTTGAGACTGGGTTCGCTGCAGTAGGGAAGTAAGTAATTAACGCCGATCAACCCGTCACGGGGGCATGGTTAGAAGATCACGATCCAGGTGAGCGTCGCTTTCTTAAGATAGGCGACCTCACTTTGGAATCGGGTGAAGTTCTTCCCGATATCACCATTGCCTACCAAACATGGGGTCAGTTAAATAGCGAAAAAAATAACGCTATTTTGATTAACCATGCCCTTACGGGTTGGTCTGATGTTCCCTCGTGGTGGCCTTCTTTAGTGGGGCCAGGGTTGCCCTTTGATACCGATAAATACTTCATCGTCTGTCCGAATGTCATTGGCGGCTGTCAGGGATCAACTGGTCCAGCATCAATTGCACCCGATGGAAAACGATGGGGCTCGCGCTTTCCTTCGTTAACGATTCGCGACATGGTTGCAGCAGAGGCAGCCTTCACCGAGAAATTAGAAATAAATAAATATCTCATCGCAGTAGGGCCATCACTTGGTGGCATGCGTTCACTTGAGTGGGCAATTACGCACCCTGAAAAAGTCGGAGCGATCTGCACAATCGGATCATCGGCTGTTGCCACAGGAGATCAGATTGGCACTGCGAGCATTCAGATCAGGGCAATCAAAAAAGACCCATTTTTCAACTCTGGCGACTACTACGAGCAAGAGCGAGGCCCAGTCGAAGGGATGGGTATCGCGCGTCGGATTGCGCACCTTACCTATCGCTCAGAGGTCGAGATGGATATGCGCTTTGGTCGCGACATGCAAGGCGATGACACTGGTCGATATGCCGTTGAGTCGTACCTAGATCACCAAGCGAACAAACTCGCTAAACGTTTTGATGCGAACACCTACATCATCTTGACTGAAGCGATGAACTCCCATGATGTTGGCCGCGACCGCGGCGGGGTAGAGAAAGCTCTTGCTTCGATTACCGTGCCCGTGATTGTGGTCGCTATCGATACCGATCGACTCTTTCCGCCCCGCCTGCAGAAAGAGATTTCAGAACTCACCCCGACTGCAGAAGAGCCAGATGTGCTCTCCTCACCCTTTGGTCACGATGGATTCCTGGTGGAGGTCGAGTCGGTAGGGGAGATCATCCGCAGAGCGATTTCCAGGGCGCACGAGCGCTCATAAGGCGGGTCAAAACCGCATTTTTAGCGCGCTGTAGCGCTTCCTGAGTACAATATAGCTATCGAGCCCAATTCGGACCCGAGAAGAAGTCCGAACAGCCCTAGTACTAACAAGCGAGGAACTCAGTGCCTTCTAAAAGCCATGCCGCAAAAGGCAAAAGCAGTGCCAAGTCAGCTGCAAAACCGGCTGCGAAGAGCGTGACGAAGAAGGCTGCACCTGCAAAGAAAGTTGCAGCGAAGAAGGCTCCTGCAAAAACTCCAGTAAAGAAAGTTGCAAGTAAAGCTCCCGCAAAGAAAGTTCCAGCGAAGAAAGCTCCAGCAAAAAGTGTGCCTGCAAAAAAAGCTCCTGCTGAGCGTCCAAAGTTTTTAACAAAGGCAGAGATCGAAGCGCGTAAAGCTGCGCTCGCCGCCGAACTTCAAAAAGAGATTGATGCGAAGAGCCCTGCGCCAAAAGCCCAAAAGGCAGAGCAGGCAGCTCCTGCAAAAAGTGGTGGAAAAGTTGCTAAGGCTCAGGTTGATGGGGAAGAGGTCGAGCTCGAAGAGGTAGATCTTGAAGATCTTGAGAGCCTTGAAAAAGAACTGGTTAGCGACAACCTTGAAGGCGTTGAGAACATTGTCGATGCCGAGCGAAAAGACAAACCTGCTGAGCCAGAAGATGATCGCGCTGGATTTACCCTCACTGCTTCTGAAGAAGACGATCTTCCTGCCCAGACCGTTGTTACCGCTGGCGCTACCGCCGACCCAGTTAAGGATTACTTGAAGCAGATTGGCCGCGTTCCGCTGCTTAATGCTGAGCAAGAAGTTGAACTGGCAAAACGCGTTGAGGCCGGACTCTTTGCAGAAGAGACTCTCAATAGCGGCGAGAAGTTCGAGAAGAAGTTAAAGCGCGAACTCGACTGGATCGCCGAAGATGGTCGCCGGGCCAAGAACCACCTCCTTGAGGCGAACCTACGTCTGGTTGTCTCGCTTGCTAAGCGTTACACCGGTCGCGGCATGCTCTTCCTTGATCTCATCCAAGAGGGAAATCT
>CAZLOJ010000043.1:0-9582 GCA_964561165.1 uncultured Bifidobacterium sp.
ACAACCTGGGGGAGTTGGCTACCTTCACGAAGAGGTTTGAGAGTGATTTCATGACGGAATTTTGCCCCAGCCCTCCTTGGATGTCTATTAGCTTTTCACCACCGGTATGCTTCGGGTATGGCGAATAAGTTGGCGAAGACGAAAGTGAAGCGACGCTTTCCTGGATTCAGAGAGTTAGCCGGGCTGATGCGTTTTCGTAAGCCCATCCTTAGTCCAAAGCGCCGTCGGTTAGCGCGGGCGCTGACTATTTGGGATTTACGAAAGATTGCCAAGCGGAGAACTCCGCAGGCGCCATTTGATTACACCGATGGATCAGCAGAGACGGAAAGTTCGCTCGTGCGTGCACGCGCGACATTTGAAAGTCTCCAATTTCATCCAAAAGTTCTTATCGATGTCTCAAAAGTTGATCTCTCAGTGGAAATGTTAGGCCAACGCCATTCGATGCCGTTGGGAATTGCTCCAACTGGTTTTGCTCGAATGATGCAACACGAAGGTGAGCGCGCAGGTGCTGCGGCAGCCCAAGCTGCAGGAATTCCATTCTGTCTCTCCACTTTAGGCACAACTTCAATCGAAGAAGTAGTTAAAGCTGCGCCAGAAGGTCGAAACGCATTTCAGTTATATATGTGGAAAGACCGCGAGCGCTCAATGGAATTAGTCCATCGCGCTGCAAACGTTGGTGTCGATACCTTGATACTTACAGTCGATGTGCCGGTAGCTGGCGCACGGTTGCGCGATACCCGCAATGGAATGACTATCCCACCATCAATTTCTACCAAGACAATTCTTAACGCGATTCCGCGCCCAGCTTGGTGGATGAACTTCCTTACGACAGAGCCTTTGAAATTCGCATCGCTAGATTCATGGAAGGGCACCGTTGCCGAACTCATGGATTTTGTTTTCGACCCCACCATTAGCTACGAGGATCTTCGCTGGATTCGCACACAATGGAGCGGCAACCTCGTCGTAAAAGGAATCCAACGAGTAGATGATGCAATCGCCGCCGTTGATGCAGGAGCTGATGCCATCATCCTTTCTAATCACGGCGGACGTCAGATAGATCGTGCAGTGGTTCCCTACACCTTGATTCCCGATGTGGTTGCTGCTGTAGGAAAAAGAGCGGAAGTCCATATGGACACCGGAATCATGCATGGCGCGGATGTCATCGCTGCCATCGCATCAGGTGCCACTTTCACGTGGGCAGGTCGTGCATATTTGTATGGCTTAATGGCAGGCGGACGAGCTGGCGTTGATCGATCGCTTGAAATTTTACGTTCTCAGATGCTGCGCACCATGAAATTACTTGGCGCTCGTGATCTCTCTGAGCTCAATCCAGATCACGTCTCTTATCTACGAAAGATGTGACCAGAGCTGTAGATCGTGCAAGCCATCTGCGCGTCCCTGCGCTTTTCGTAACGTCCCCTCGAGGATAAACCCAGCCTTTGCAAGTGCTCGTTGCTCTGCCATGTTTGTGACATCTGTTGAGGCTTCCACTCGTACGTACCCCTGGCGATGGAGCTCTTCAGCCAGAAGTCGCTGGGCGCTCGAACCGATTCCTTTGTTGCGAAACTCTTCGATCAGACTGATGCCAATGTTCATCGCCTTTGAGCCTTGAGTAGGGCCGTACCAAACGGGATGCGCCGATAGATTGCCAACCTCACGCCATTCACCAGAAATTTTCGCTTCTATGAGCCAACGGGAAAGCTCGATCGCCATAGCATCGGGGGAAGTTTCACCCCAGTTTTCGTATTCACTCCGCGCGCGCTGCAAAGGATAGTCCCGCTCAATCTCACGGATAGTCACCTCGAAAGTCACCTCATTATTCTGACATAAAACGCAAGATGCGTCAGATACGCGGGATACTAAGAGTATGGGTAAGGCAATGCGACGAATCGTAAAGCTCTTCACGGACCGAGTTGTTTGGGTCCGTCAGATTATGGTCACTGCGATTGCCGCAGCGGTGGCATGGTTGCTTGGTGATTTATTGATCGTAGATGGTGGACTAGTGGCTGCCATCGTTGCGAGTCTTTCCACTCGAATCTCAGTCCACAAATCAATCCGTGAAGGATTCGGACAAATCGTAGGTACCTCCATTGGGGCAGGAATCGCTCTGACAGCTGTTTGGCTCTTTGATTTCGGGTTCATTACCGTTGCGATTACCGTCGTGCTCTGTTCAGCAGTTGCGCGCGCGTTGCATCTGGGTGAAGTGGCATCAATAAATGTCCCGGTTACCGCGTTAATAGTCATAGGCCCCGGACTGAGTGAAAACACTGCGATTCACCGCACTCAATCCACTCTTCTAGGCGCAGCAATTGCAATTCTCTTCTCATACTTTTCGCACCCAAAAACCCCTGCTGGTAGAACGATTGATCAGATCTCTCGATTAGGAAATAAATCTGCCGCTTTACTGGCATCAATGTCGTCGGGGGTTGCTCGAGGTTTTACCGAGAAGGATGCTGGAAACTGGTTGGCACAAGCTCGTTTACTGGTTGAGGAAATTCCTGCAGTTCGTGCGCAAGCGTTAGAAGCAAAAAGTTTTGCACGTTGGTTCCCTACTGCAGAATACGACGAAGCAGAGGAGCTCTATGCCAAAGGTGTCGCAGTCGAGCACACCGTAGTGCAGGTGCGAACAATTGCGCGCACCCTCTTTGACACTGCAGTGCAAGGTGGAATCACCGATGCTACGAGTGCTCAAATTGCCCAAGCGCTAGCTACTGCAAGTGCGGCAATATTGGAGAAGGTCAAAGATTTTGCGACGATTGACGGAGCGGATTCCACGACCACAATCACTGATGAAGTGCGCCAAGCGGGTGCTGATTTGACAGAGCAACTGATCGAGGAGGCGAGCAAGGCTGATCCGGAACAATTGGCCCGGACTATCTCCATTGCCACCAATCTCGAGCGAATTGCTGATTCACTCGATCAAAGTTCGCCCGCACTTGACACTGTCGCCACGCCAGATGAGCCCGCAGAGCGCAAGGTCATCAAGGATTTTCCACTCACGCGAAAATTGCGGCGAGCGCTTCGAAAGTACCTTTAGATACCGCTAATAGCGATCATCGCTACAAGGCCAATGAGTATGACGAGTGTGACGATGCGCCGCGTCCGATTACTCATTTTTAGAGCTTGTCTACGACGTATTCGATGCAGGTAGTAAGCGCTGCGATATCTGTTGGATCAACCGCTGGGAACATTCCGATACGAAGTTGATTCTTGCCGAGCTTGCGATATGGCTCTGTGTCAACGATTCCATTTGCACGGAGGATTTTTGCTACTGCCAGCGCATCGATGGAGTCATCAAAATTGATTGTTGCGACGACCTTAGATCGCATCGCTGGATCGGTGACAAATGGCGTTGTGTATGAGGTCTTCTCAGCCCATCCGTAGAGAATCTCTGCGGATTTCGCGCTCCGCCCAGCGGAGAACGTTAAGCCACCATTCTCATTCATCCATTCAATCTGTTCTGCAAGAAGCATCAACGTTGCAACTGCAGGGGTGTTGTAGGTCTGGTCGAGTTTGCTGTTCTCGATCGCAATAGCCAAATCAAGGAATGCTGGTGTCCATCGATTCGTTGCGGCGATTTTTGCATTTCGTTCAAGTGCAGCAGGGCTCATTAATGCGAGCCAGAGTCCACCGTCAGAGGCGAAAGATTTTTGAGGTGCGAAGTAATACGTGTCGAACTCTTTTGCATCGACCATTAAGCCACCGGCAGCGCTAGTTGCGTCAACCAAGACGATTCCGCGCGCATCGGCGCCCGTTGGTCGCTTAATCTCCATCGCCACACCGGTGGAGGTTTCGTTATGGGTGAGGGCATATGCATCGATAGATGCATCAGCTACCGGAAGTGGGTGGCTACCCGGTGCACTTTCGATAACAACTGGATCGCCAAGGAATGGCGCGCTCTTCACACCGCTGGCGAATTTTGAGGAGAACTCACCAAAGACCAAATGTTGTGATTTTTCCTCGATTAATCCAAAGGTCGCGATATCCCAGAAAGCAGTCGAGCCACCATTTCCGAGCACGACTTCATAACCCTCGGGAAGTGCGAATAGATCCTTAAGTCCGCGGCGCACTCGAGCGACAACATTTTTTACCGGTGCCTGACGATGCGAGGTACCAAGAATGGATGCGCCACTTCCAGCTAGCGCGGAAAGCGCCTCGGAGCGAATCTTCGATGGCCCACAGCCAAATCGTCCATCTTTGGGTTTGAGGTTTGCTGGAATAGTGATGTCTGCGCTCGGAGTACTCATAGCTGGAGCCTACCGAAGTTTGACGGGTGCCTGCCTCACGGTGCTAATCGATGGCGCTGCCAGCTGCCATCGCTGGTGCGTGTGAATCGGATGCGATCGTGTAAGCGTGAATACCGACCTTGCCAGAATTCAATTGAGTGCGGAACCGCACAGAATCCTCCCCAATTCTCTGGAAGCGGCACAACGCTGCCCTCTGGGTACTGTGCAGATATTTCTTGCCATCGCTTCTCGAGAACTTCACGCCCGGAAATCTCCATCGACTGATCGCTGGCCCACGCGCCAATCTGACTAGACCATGGCCGCGACGCGAAGTACTCCTCAGATTCACCGCGCGAAACTTTCTCTGCGCGCGCAGTGATGATCACTTGTCGCTCCATCGCATACCACGGAAAGAGCAACGAAACTTCAGCGTTCACATCAATCGCCTGCGCCTTGGCAGAGTTGTAATTGGTGAAGAAGGTGCAACCGCCGCTCTCCGGGTCGAATCCTTTGAGCAGGACAGTTCGTGAGGCAGGCAGGTTGTTGGCGAAGGTGCTGAGCACCATGGCATTAGCCTCGACGATGTACGGATTGGCGCTGGCCTGCGCTAGCCAACGGGCAAAGAGCGCGATGGGGTCCGCACCTGCAGCGCTCTCGGAGAGGCCCTCGTCGCCGTAGGAACGGCGCATAGCCCGGATGGCGGCATTTATCTCGTCACTCATGTCTTTAATGTAGACCCCGCTGGCGGAGCGTGGGCCACGTGGCGTGCGCCACTATTTTGAGCGCTCCTTCTGGTTTGCCTGAGGTCAAAGCAGGGGCAGAATACGGGGAGGATTTTCGCCTACCCAGGCTACCGAAACCGAACAGGAGCAGCGCCCCATGGATGACTTTAAGCCCGGCCTTGAAGGTGTCATCGCTTTCGAATCAGAGATTGCCGAGCCGGATAAAGAGGGAAGTGCGCTTCGTTACCGCGGCGTAGATATCGAAGATCTCGTTGGTCGTGTGACATTTGGAAATGTCTGGGGACTTCTTGTCGATAATGAATTTAATCCAGGACTTCCAGGTGCAGAGCAATTTCCACTTCCAGTGCACTCAGGTGATGTGCGCGTTGATGTGCAATCTGCGATTGCAATGCTTGCTCCAGCGTGGGGATTGAAACCACTTTTAGATATTTCCGATGAAGAAGCGCGAAGTAATCTTGCTCGCGTTTCAGTGATGGCGCTTTCGTATGTCGCGCAATCTGCACGTGGCACTTGGCAGCCAATGGTTCCGCAAAATGAAGTTGATAAAGCGCACACTGTTGTTGAGCGCATGATGATTCGTTGGCGGGGCGAACCTGATCCACTCCATGTCCGCGCGATTGATGCATATTTTGTCTCTGCTGCAGAGCACGGCATGAACGCATCGACCTTCACTGGTCGCGTGATTGCATCTACTGGTGCTGACGTTGCTGCCGCAATCTCAGGCGCAATTGGTGCGATGTCAGGTCCGCTACATGGCGGCGCGCCACTTCGCGTCTTGCACATGATCGAAGCAGTAGAGAAGAGCGGCGATGCCCGCAAGTATGTGAAAGATGTCATGGATCGTGGCGAGCGATTAATGGGCTTTGGTCACCGCGTCTATCGCGCAGAAGATCCACGCGCTCGCACCCTACGCCGTACTGCAAAAGAGCTTGGTGCGCCAC
This sequence comes from uncultured Bifidobacterium sp., assembly GCA_964561165.1. Taxonomy (GTDB): domain Bacteria; phylum Actinomycetota; class Actinomycetes; order Nanopelagicales; family Nanopelagicaceae; genus IMCC26077. The sequence continues at coordinate 5,911 of CAZLOJ010000043.1, forward strand.
GTTATGAAATCGCCCTTGCACTGGAGCAAGCTGCGCTCGCCGAGCTTCAAGAGCGCTACCCAGATCGCGTGCTTGCAACCAACGTTGAGTTCTGGGCGGCAGTGGTCCTTGATTTCGCTCAAGTTCCAGCGCACCTCTTTACCTCGATGTTCACTTCGGCGCGTACCGCCGGATGGGCAGCGCACATTCTTGAGCAGAAAAAGACTGGTCGCTTGATTCGTCCATCTGCCCGCTACATCGGCCCTGGACCACGTAAACCAGAGGATGTCAAAGGTTGGGATAGCTCGATCCATTCGCTCCACAATTAATTGACACGCTCGCACCTGCGCTGGAGGTAGTTATGGCTAACCATTCCAGTTCTGGCCCTTCTGGCTCGGTTGCGATCATGTGGTTTCGTCGAGATTTACGATTAATTGATCATCCAGCGCTGTCAGAAGCGGTTGCTAATTCTGAAGCAATCATTCCGCTCTTTATTCTCGATGAGAAGCTCATCTCGCATGCCGGTAGTAAGCGCCTTGCATACATGGCTAAGTCATTGCGCGCACTTGATGAGTCACTGGGAAATAAACTTCACATCCGAGTGGGGGATCAAGTTGAGGTCCTAAAAGCTTTAATGAGTGAGCACCGCGTCAGTGGTGTGTATGTATCAGAGGAATTCGAACCTTATGGCGTTGCACGCGATATTCGGGTTGAACAAGCCGGAATTCCACTAATCAAAGTTGGTAGCCCATACGCGGTTTCGCCAGGTCGAGTTCGGAAACCAGATGGCACGAATTATCGGGTCTATACCCCTTTCTACAAAGGTTGGGTTCTCCACGGTTGGCGGAAAGCAATCCCTGCACCAAAAAACATTAATGCAATAACGCCAGGTGCGAATGCGCGAAATTTCCCGACGTGGAATAGCCCCGATGGCAGTGAAATTTTCGAAGCTGGCGAGCACGCTGCACATAAACGATGGAGTGAGTTCAAGAAGGGTGCGCTTGCTCATTACGACGAAGCGCGCAACATGGCCGGAATTGATGGTACGAGTAAGTTGAGCGCGCATCTCAAATGGGGCGAAATTCATCCGCGGACGTTGTTGGCTGAATTGGGCGAAAGTAAAGCTCATGAAGTATTCCGAAAAGAGATTGCGTGGCGAGAGTTCTATGCGGATGTGCTGCATCACTATCCGCACACTGAAAAAGATTATTACTCGCCACAGTTTGCTGGAATGCGTTATGACGAACCAGGCGAGAAATTTCAACTTTGGTGCGAAGGAAAGACTGGCTACCCATTCGTTGATGCCGCGATGCGACAGATTGTCAAAGAGGGATGGATGCATAACCGAACTCGAATGGTTGTCGCCTCATTTCTCGTGAAGGACCTTCATATCGAGTGGCAACATGGCGCTAATTTCTTCATGGAACATTTGGTTGATTTTGATGTCGCATCGAATAGCCATGGTTGGCAGTGGACGGCAGGGTGTGGCACCGATGCATCGCCGTATTACCGGGTCTTCAATCCCATTGAACAAGGGAAGAAATTCGATCCGGAGGGGGCGTACATCAAGAAATACGTTCCAGAACTTCGCCACTTAGATAGCGATCAAATACATGAGCCCTGGCTCTATCTCGATGGATATAGCCAGGGCTATGTAGAGCGCATTGTTGATCACGCCCAAGAGCGAAACGAATCCCTTGCTCGACTAGAGGAAATCAAGCAAGCCAAGGAAATCAAGCCAGGAAGTTAGTGAACTGCCAAGGATCGCTCTCGTCGTACTCACGGTGATTCCAGCCTTTAAAGGGGTCGAATCGAGTGGCAAGTGGATCCCAATCAACAGCATCTGACCAGATCGTGCCAAGGTATGGCTCGATCAAAGGCAGCACTTCGCGCCATGGCAGCTCATCGGGAACCAAGAGCCCAGCATCTGGATTAGCCATTGCCCACGCAACTGCGGCATAGACAGAAGCGGCAACTTGAACTGTTGTTGCAGATTGTCCGGGAGCGAGAACTCGAGCTTGATCGATCGAAAGCAGCGAGCCACACCACCACGATTTGAATGGATGGCCCATGAGAAGAACTCCGAGACGATCTTCGCCGCTAATGATCTCTTCATTCATGATTCGTTGATCGCTTTGTAAGTTCCATTGGCGCATCTCTGTTTCACGCATCGATGCGATTGCTGCATCAGTAGGGCAGTACGCATAGTGCACCGTTGGTCGATAGATAGCTTTGCTGCCATCCCACACGGTTAGATGATCTGAAAGTGTGAACGCCTCACCATGGCGAATTACCATCCCGGTGGTTTCGCACGAAGGAACCCACGAGCGCACCCACGTGGTTGCACCAGGTTGCGCTAAGGCAATCTGGTTCTGTGGTCCAACTTTGTGGGTGTAGGCAGTAGGCGGCAACTTCTTTTCGTGAGTACCCCAGCCAAGTTCTGCTGGCGCAATACCTTCTTCGTAGAAGCCCTCCACGCTCCAGGTATTCACAAATTCATCGACGCGCTTTGGTTTATCGGAAATCTGGGTATCGCGTTCTGCAATATGGATGACGCGAACATCGAGCGCGTGGGCAAGAGCTGGATAGTTATCGTCACTGATTGCCTTTTCCACGGCCCCGCTAGCTTTGCTCTCTTTTAGAGCACGCGTACCAATCTCAATAAGTGCTCGCTTAACAAGATGCGAGACCATGCCAGGGTTTGCGCCATGTTCAACAATGGCGGTGGCGCCCTTTTCTTTCCACGAAGCCTTCATCTCACGAAGGCGCATATGTCGGTAATAGAGAGTGCGCTCGATGGGATCACGAGATGATCCACCGGCATATGGCTCCCATTCTTCAACTGATGTATTGAGATAAAGGACGCCATGATCGTGTGCCCAACCAATGATCGCATTAGCGTCGATATTCCAAGCTAAGTCCAACAGGAAATCTCCTGCTGAAAGATATTTACTGAGGAACTCATCCATATTTTCTTTGGTGAGTTTGTCGATGATGTACGTGGCACCGCGATTAATCGAAGAGGTAAAACGCTCTCGATTATCTTTGAAATCCACAATTGTCACTTGATGAGGCTCGACTAGTTTGTCGAGAAGGATAGGAACTACACATTGCGATACGGATCCTGCACCGAGGACTAGAACTCGATTGTGGAATTTTGCGGCCAACGAACCTCCCATTGAGTGCGTGAGAAATAAGAACGGACCGGGAAATCGTAGGGCATAAATTCAGGTAGGAATTACATCTTCTAGTTCACCAGGATTTAGCGTGCAGCGCGCTTCGCCTGGTACATCTGGGCATCGGCGTGCTCGAGCGGATTTTCCGAGGGCGTCACAGCCGCAATACCAACGCTGACGGTGAGCAGAAGCGGAACTTCACCGGCGTAGATTGGAGTAGTCAGCGCCATTTGCAGCCGCTCTGAGAGTTCTGCGGCGCCTTCACCTCGCCGTTGGACCACGGCCGCAAATTCATCTCCACCCAAGCGAGCCAAATAGCTTCCTGCTGGCAGTACCGCCTGGAAGCGATGGGCAACTTCGCGGAGTGCTCGATCTCCAGCGCTGTGGCCGTGGACGTCGTTGACTGCCTTGAAGTTGTCGAGGTCGAGTAGGAGCAGCGACCACGAGCCATCGAGCGGTATTTTTTTTAGGCGAGCGAAGAATTCTCGCCGATTGCCTACTCCGGTTAATTCATCAG
>CAZLOJ010000044.1:0-8921 GCA_964561165.1 uncultured Bifidobacterium sp.
TTGGGTTCGATTGTGGCGAAGGGATAGTTAGCCGCTAGGACCTGATTCTTGGTCAAAGCGTTGAATAGGGTCGACTTGCCCACATTGGGCAGTCCGACGATTCCGATAGAGAGGCTCACGAGGAGTAGAGCCTACGGGGCTTTGTCACCCCTGCCTGACACGATTGGCCCATGAACCTCACCTCCTCCAATTCCCTGGTGGCGCTGGCTATCGGCGCGGTCGTTGGCCTACTCCTTGGAGTCGCCATCACATACCTATTAATGCGGCGCGAGAGCGAGATCTACCGGAGCCAACTTGAAGCACAGAGCGAAGCTAGTGGCGCCTCCCGCGAAGCGAGCGCCCGCCTTGATGAGCTCCTTCGCTCAGTGAACGTGAGCATGGCGCAACTGACAGAGAAGACCCACTCAGCAGAGCTCAAGCGGGCAGAGGTAGAAGCGCAGATTAAAGAACAGATCAAAAATATGGGTGAGAAGAATGAGCGCCTTGTCCTTGAGACGGCAAAGCTTGCTGGAGCGCTATCAAAGGCGCAGAGCCGCGGTCAGATGGGTGAAGCGCAACTGGAATTGATTCTCGAGAACTCGGGATTAATTGAAGGCGTCAATTACGAACGACAAGAGCACCGCGTCAACGATGGTGAGATTTCCAAACCTGATATCACAATCAAGATGCCCGGTGGTACCGAGATATTTGTTGACTCTAAATTTCCCTTCGATCGCTTCTGGGATGGAATTGGCGCTGACGATCCTGCGGAGCGAGCAACAATGATGGCCGCGCATGCAAAAGATCTCCTTAGCCATATCAATGCGCTAGCAAAACGTGGCTATCAAAATGGCAGTAGCTCACCAGATTTTGTTGTGCTCTTTGCCCCCTTCGAATCGATTCTCAACGAAGCGCTCGATGCCGACCCGCTCCTACTTCAGAAATCTTTCGCAAAGAGCGTCGTTATCGCTACACCCACAACGATGCTTGCCCTGCTTCGCACCATCGCTTATGGGTACAAGCGCCATGATCTTGCGCGTAACGCGGATGAAATCCGTGAACTCGCAGGCGAACTCCTCAAGCGAGTAGGAAAGGTTCATGAACGAATCGAAAACTTGGGCGAGCGAATCAAAGGTGCAGAGCGCGCCTTCAATGAACTCGTTGCATCGGCAGAGAATCATCTCCTCGTTCCCGCACGAAAGATGGGAAAACTCGGTGCACCAACGGGCAAAGAGCTATCTGCTCCTACTCCAATTGAGAGTGAAATTCGCGCCATCCGCGCGACCAGCGGAGCTGGAGAAATAGGCTCAGATGGCTCAGACGGGGATGAATTAGACTTCACAGAGCAGAATGAGCGATGAGAGATAACGTGAGCGGGGTGAGTAATACGCGATGAGTACTGGCGATAAAACCAACGCTATTGAGATCAATGGCCGGCCGATCATCCAAGGTCGCGGCCTAACCTCTCCTGGAATCGTGGTGCTCTACGTTCTGGGGTTACTTTTTGTGCAAACACTTGAGAATTTCATCTCAGGCCAACCTGGCCGGATTACCGGAATCGTTTTACTCGCGCTCTTCTTTGCCGCAATCAAATTAGGCAGAAGGGGCACCCTCTTCACCGCAGTTGTGACGCCACCGCTTGCACTAAGCGCAACGCTGCTCGTGGCAACGGTAATTAGCAAGGGATTTGGACTTACTGGTCTACTTGTGGGGATTGTCTCGAACCTTGCACGCCTAGCTCCCTGGCTATTACTCACCGCGCTCGTAAGTTGGAGTTACTTCTTTATCAAAGAACGGCGCCAGATTACTTCAAGCCAGCAGCCTTCAGATCTTTCCTGAGTTCAGGCGGCATCGAAAAGAGTAAGTGCTCTTCAGCTTTTGTGACAACCTCAACATCTTTATATCCGTGCTCACTTAGCTTTGCCAATAACTCTTCGACCAAAATCTCTGGCACCGATGCACCACTTGTGACACCAACTGTCTCCACTCCTTCGAGCCACTCCACTTTCATTTCGTGTGCATAGTCGATGAGGTATGAGGCTTTCGCTCCTGTTTCAAGCGCGACTTCGACAAGACGGACTGAATTTGACGAGTTACGTGATCCCACGACAAGAACTAGATCGCTCTGTGGCGCAATCTCTTTCACAGCTAACTGTCGGTTCTGCGTGGCATAACAAATATCATCGCTCGGTGGATCATTAAGTAGTGGGAATTTCTCTTTCAAGGCCTTCACTGTACTTAGCGTTTCATCCACGCTAAGGGTTGTTTGTGAGAGCCAGATCAACTTATTTGGATCTTTAATTTCCAACTTTTCAATATCTTCTGCCTTATCAATCAATTGCACATGATTAGGCGCTTCTCCCGCGGTGCCTTCGACCTCTTCATGTCCTTCGTGGCCGATCAAAAGAATCTGATAATCCTCAGCAGCAAATCGCCGCGCCTCTTGGTGGACTTTCGTGACAAGCGGGCAGGTGGCGTCGATGGTCTTAAGGTTTCGCTCTCTCGCACTTTCGTGGACGGCAGGCGAAACACCGTGTGCAGAGAAGATAACTGTTGCACCCTCTGGAACTTCATCAGTTTCGTCGACGAAGATCGCGCCACGCTTCTCTAAAGTTTCGACTACATGCTTGTTATGGACAATCTGCTTCCGGACGTAGACCGGGGCGCCGTAGAGATCCAATGCTTTCTGAACCGTAACCACGGCTCGATCGACTCCTGCGCAATAGCCACGCGGGGCGGCAAGGAGTACGCGCTTGCTGGGAACAGCGGGAACGGTCGACACAGCCCTAGCCTAATCTCTTCCGAGCCATCGCGCGCTTGGGAGAAGGGCATGCGATTACGCTTACATCATGATCGACAGTAGCTCTGAGGAACCGCTTCCGGTTCGAGTCGTCTCGGAATCTATCGGTGAATATGTCGGAAGATTAGGGCCCGTCTGGGTAGAGGGCGAAGTCGCAGAAATCACACGGCGCCCTGGTTCGCAGATGGCATTCCTTCGTTTGAAAGATACCAGCGTTGATATGTCGCTCCAGGTGACGTGTCATAAATCTATTCTCGAAGCAATTGATCCGCTTCCGGAGAATGCTCGGATCGTCGCATATGCAAAAGTAAATTGGTATGCAGTACGTGGCACGCTTTCATTAATGGCTCGCGAGATTAGACAAGTTGGCCTCGGCGAACTTTTAGCCAGATTAGAGCAATTGAAAAACTTGCTTGCGGCGGAGGGATTATTTGCCACAGATCGAAAACGCGACTTGCCATTTTTGCCGCGAAAAATTGGATTGATTTGTGGTCGAGCCAGCGCTGCCGAAAAAGATGTAGTTGAGAATGTTGAACGTCGCTGGCCAGGGATGCGCTTTGAGATTCGTGAAGTTGCCGTACAGGGCAACACTGCCGTCGTTGAAGTCTCTCGTGCGCTCATCGAACTCGAGGCGATTGACGATGTAGATGTCATCATTGTGACTCGAGGTGGTGGTTCTTTTGAGGATCTACTGCCGTTCTCAGATGAATCACTTATTCGATTAGTTGCATCGCTGACTACTCCGATAGTCAGCGCAATCGGACATGAACAAGATGCACCACTACTTGATCTTGTTGCAGACTTACGCGCATCAACGCCGACCGACGCTGCTAAACGAGTGGTACCAAGCCTCATTGAAGAGCAAGAGCATATTGCGCTATTAACTAATCGCCTTGAGAAGCGAATGCGCTCGATGATTGAACTTGAGATTTCGAAAGTTACGTCTCTGATTACGAGGCCGGTTATGAAAGATCCCCTCACGATAGTTACCGCGAAGGTAGATGAAATCAAAGTCCTTAGAAGTGATGGGAAGAAGGCTCTCACAGCACTGCTGCGGGAAGAGAAAATCGAGGTACGTGAAATAAAAGCGCGAATTGCAGCGCTCTCGCCGCTCTCCACCTTAAAACGAGGTTATGCAGTAGTGCAAAAGCGAGGAAAAGTACTCCTCGATGCCAAAGATGTGTCGCTAGCAGATGAACTACATGTGGTGCTTGCGAAAGGTGAATTAACCGTTTCGGTAGCAAGCCAGAAAAGAGTGCCGAGCAATAAAGCGAGTAAAACGAAGGAGTAACCATGGCCGAGAAGAAGAAGCCAACGTATGAACAAGCGCGAGATGAGCTTGCGAAGATTGTTGCCAAGCTCGAAGCTGGTGGCGCCTCCCTCGAGGATTCCATTGCGCTCTGGGAGCGTGGCGAAGAGCTCGCAAAAATCTGCAACCAATGGCTTGATTCGGCGAAAGAGCGGCTGGATAAGGGAACTAAATGAGATGTGCGCCATAAGCGCAAGTAATTAGAGGAGCGTATCCTTTTCTGTTATGACCCCTATGAATCCAGAATTCGCCTACGAAGATCTCCTTCCACTCGGCCACGATGAGACGGAATATCGCTTCATCACGGGCGAGGGCGTAACCAAGATCGAAGCTGCGGGTCGCACATTCATTACGGTCACTCAAGATGCGCTTCGAAAACTTTCCGAAGAGGCAGTGCATGACATCCAACATTACCTTCGCACTTCGCACTTACAGCAGTTGCGTAACATCATCGATGATCCAGATGCCTCACCGAATGATCGCTTTGTTGCTCTTGATTTACTAAAGAATGCGAATATCGCAGCAGGTGGAATTCTGCCAATGTGCCAAGACACGGGAACTATGTTGGTGATGGGTAAGCGTGGCCAACATGTGCTAACTGAAGGTCGCGATGAAGCTGGAATCGCACATGGTATCTATGATGCTTATACTCGATTGAATTTGCGCTACAGCCAAATGGCACCGATAACTATGTGGGATGAGAAGAACACCGGCACCAACCTTCCGGCGCAAATTGAAATTGCAGTAGATACCAAACATGATGATCAATACCAACTGCTTTACATCGCTAAGGGTGGCGGCAGCGCTAACAAGAGCTTTCTCTACCAAGAGACCCGAGCAATCCTTAACCCACAATCTTTATTGAAGTGGCTCGAAGAGAAGTTGGTCTCGCTCGGCACATCGGCTTGCCCGCCGTATCACCTTGCAATTGTCATCGGCGGCACCAGCGCAGAACACACTTTGAAGACTGCCAAGCTTGCAAGTACTCGCTATCTCGATTCGCTACCACTACGAGGTGACGTCGCTACTGCGCACGGATTCCGCGACATAGAGTTCGAAGCACAAGTCCTCGAACTGACCCGGAATATCGGCATTGGCGCTCAATTCGGTGGCAAGTATTTCTGTCACGACGTTCGAGTGATTCGCCTGCCCCGCCATGGTGCATCCCTGCCAATCGCGATTGCAGTCTCCTGCTCTGCAGATCGACAAGCCCTTGCGAAGATCACTGCGGAAGGCATATTCCTCGAGAAATTAGAGCGCGATCCAGCTCGATTCTTGCCCGACACGACTGCCACCCAACTCCACGATGATGTTGTATCAGTCGATCTCAATCGTCCAATGGATGAGATCCGCGCCCAACTATCGAAATACCCGGTAAAGACTCGTCTTTCCCTTACCGGCACCTTGATAGTCGCCCGAGATCTAGCTCATGCCAAAATCAAAGAGCGCTTAGATAAAGGGGAAGAACTCCCCGAATACCTCAAGAAATACGCGGTCTACTATGCCGGCCCATCGAAAACTCCTGATGGATATGTCTCTGGATCATTCGGTCCAACCACGGCAGGGCGCATGGATTCATATGTAGAGCAATTTCAACAAGCTGGTGGCTCGCTCATCATGTTGGCGAAGGGTAATCGCTCTACTGCTGTTACGAATGCATGTAAGAAATTTGGTGGCTTCTATTTAGGATCCATTGGTGGCCCAGCTGCTCGACTTGCCCAAGATTGCATCAAGAAGGTCGAAGTATTTGATTATGCAGATCTTGGTATGGAAGCGGTCTGGAAGATTGATGTTGAGGATTTCCCGGCATTTATTGTGGTGGACGATAAAGGAAACGACTTCTTTGCAGAGCGGGAGAAGTTGGTATCGCTCGGAAAGAAACCGAATTAAAAATAGTTAGTTAGTTAGTAAGTTTCTTAATACATCTTGATGCGATAGAAAGTATTGAGCGCTTTACATGGGGTGCCGTATCGAACATCGATATATTTCAAACCCCACAGAATCTGCGTAACCGGATTTTTTCTCCAGTCACTTCCAATCGATTCATATTTTGTCGCTGGATAGGCTTGCGGAATTCCATGAGCACCAGTGCGTTTGTTATGCGAGGTGTACGTCCACTGACTCTCTTTGATCCACAACTTGTCGAGGCACTTCCATTGCGCGCCGCTCCACCCGTAATTCTCTTTGGCGAGCAACTCACCAACATACCGAGCGCCATTTCGGGTTTTCGCCTTCTGAACCAAGAATGCAGTCCGTGCGACCGAGGAGAGATTTAGAGCGGTTAGTTTGCCGGAGGTTAAAACTTCAGTCGCCACAACAAGTCGGGCTTCGACGATTGGTTCTGTTGGGGCCGGTTGGCTCGGGGTGACAACGGCCAACGAGCTCTCACCCGTCGGTGCGGGCAGCGGAGTGTTGACCTCGGTGCCATGGGCTCGAGCAGGTATGAGCGCGAGGATGAGGGCGAGCGCGAGCGCCGCTCGAGCGCCCAGAATGATCGACTTGTCCACCATCTGCATGACCCCACCTACCTTTCCCATCTCCGCCGAACGAGCGCTTGTGCTCGCCTCGAATCTCTCTCCACACGCCGACCGATCCAGCCCAAATAGGCTGGCAGAGGGGTGGGGGGAGGCTTCAAGGATGCCAAAGGAGTGGGGGTCTTGGCGAAACCAAACCCCATTTTCTCCCTGAGAATTTTGACCTGTGGATAACGTTTTCGCAGGTCAGAGGGGTGAAGAAAATATTTGTGGGATTACCCACCCCGATCTCGTCACAATTGTGAGGCAGCCGCAACTAAAAAAGCGCTGGTCAGGGTCGGACGACCGACTCAATCGAGAGGTCCTTTGGGGGCTGCAACCTTCCCCGGTAGATCCAGGCAACGATCGACACCCCCAGCACCGTCACGCTCCCTGAGAATGCAATGGCAACGCGGGCGCCGAAATGTTCAGTCATCCACCCAAGCAGCGGCGCAACTCCCGGAGCAAATCCCATCCACATCGCAAGGTAGATACCAATCACTCGCCCCCGAATCTCAGGCGCGGTATTCAGCTGGATAGTTGTGTTCGAGGCAACCGCCGTGGTCAGCATCCCAAAGCCATAGATCGGTAGCGCCATGGCATAGAGCAGATAAGTCGGCATCAAAGCCGAGAAGATGATGGCGCACCCTGTGAAGATTGCGTACTTGATGATTCGCGAAATCCCTGGCGCATGTTCTTGTTTTGTCGCGATGAGAGTCGCGGTTAGCGATCCCAGCGCAATGACACTTCCCAACAAACCAAACTCACCAGCCTGTAAACCAAATTCTTTCGTTGCCATGATTGCGCTAAAGAGTTCTGGGTTAACACCAAATGTCGCAAAGAAGAAGATGACAAGCATCATCGCCATTAAATCAGGTCGTGCTCTGATGTACTTGACCGCTTCCGAAAAGCGAGCGCCAGCACGCGGTTCCTTCCGGTGCAACTCTTTATTGTCAAGCATCAAGACTGCAGCGATAACTGCAAGAAATGAAATCGCATTGAGAAGGAAGGAGGGTCCAGTATCAAAAGCTTCAATCATGAAACCTGACAAAGCAGGGCCAATCAATCGTGCAGTATTGAAATTTACCGAATTGAGCGCAACCGAATTTGGGATATCTTCTTCAGGCACAAGTTCTGGAATGAAAGAATGGCGAACTGGTCCATCAACTGCAGAGGTAATTCCCAGAGCTAGCGCAATCACCAGCACATGCCAGAGCAGAACGTGATCAGTTACGACCAGCAATCCAAGTGCACCAGCCCAGAGAAATCCAGAAAAACTGGTGAATACCAGCAACTTTGGCTTCGAAATCCGATCGGCGAGGGTGCCACCAAAAAATGAGAAGAGCGAGGGGGCTGATTGCAGCGCGACTACAACGCCAAGCCAGAGCGCATTGTTGGTCAGCTCGAGAACTAACCAGTTTTGTGCGATTCGTTGCACCCACGTGCCAATATTGCTCAACGTGGTCGAAATGTAATAAATACGGAAGTTGCGATGGCGAAAGGATCTCAACGAACCGTTAGCTGTCATGATTCGCCAGTCTCGCGCAGCTCTCGCACTTTTCGCATCGTCGCACCGAATCAACTCTCAGGGGTATAGGCCAGCTCGTACTCAAATCTCAATTGAGGTTCTAGACTAGAACCATGCGCCCCTTATGGGAAATATCTGATCGCCGAATAATTCTGATTGCCCTGATTCTTTGGTCGCTCATTGCCATTGGTTCGCTCATCACGAATACCTTCAATCTAATGTGGAGTGCGCTCATTGCCATTGTGTTAGGCGGGTATGGATTGCGAATTATGCGGATCCGTAACGCACCCGAAAAGAATCAATCGAATAAATAAAGCTGAGCGAGCCTCTAACTAGCTTTCGATTTGATCTGCGATTCCGCGCAGGACCTTTCCAAGGCGCTCGGCATCATTCGAGGATGGGTGGCGACCGTGGCGCAATCCATTACCTACTCGATCGAGAATCTTGATTGCATCTTCAATGATGGCGGCAAGGTCGTCGGGATTGATGCGAGCACCCGCAGCAAGTGATGGTGGCGCTTCGACTATCGTCACTGAGAGAGCTTGTGGACCACGGCGACCATCAGCAACACCGAATTCAAGCTTCGTGCCAGGCTTTACCGACGTCACGCCTGATGGAAGTGAAGCGGCAGGGAGAAATACATCGTCGCCCTCATCGGAGGAGATAAAACCAAAGCCTTTCTCAAGGCTGAACCATTTAACGCGTCCAGTTGGCATCGCTCACTCTCCGTTCTAGTAGTTCTCTTGGTTCTCTTGGTTCTCGTTGCCAGTACCTGCTGAGCCCAACGCGCTC
>CAZLOJ010000045.1:0-8445 GCA_964561165.1 uncultured Bifidobacterium sp.
CGAATGTGGACTCCCACATGTAGACAGCAACAACTTGGGTGACATAAGACTTTCCGTTGATGCCAATGATCAAATCAAAAACCTTCATGGACACATGGCCCAAGATAATTAAAACGGTAAAGAGAGTAGGGGTCAGTTGTGGGAAGAGCACGTATCGGTAAATCTTCGATTCGGAAGCGCCATCAACGCGCGCGGCTTCACGTAAATCATCGGGGATGCCACGAAAACCCGCAAGAAATAAAGCAAGTACATAACCTGCCATCTGCCAGATTGCTGGGAGCGCCAACGCGTAGGCAGCTCCATTTTCAGATAGATACCAAGAATTCTGTAAGAATCCCAAGCCAACTTTTTGCAATAGTAAATTAAGTCCACCAGCATCCGCATCAACATTCGAATTGAGGAGCCAGTTCCACACTGTTCCCATCGCAATGAAGGAGATTGCTAGCGGATACAGATAGAAAGAGCGGAAGAACCCCTCGCCTTTGATGCCCTTCTCCAAGAGCAAAGCCATGATGAAGCCAGCAATTGTTGTGCCAACAATGAAGACGAAAGTGAACTTGAGAAGATTTTCAAACGCATGAGTAAATCGAGAATCTGAGATGAGATTCGAATAATTCTGTAAACCCACGAACTTTGGCTCTTTGATGGAAGCGCTAATTCGATCTGTCATCGAAATCCGAATAGTCCACGCAATCATGCCGTAGACGAACACTGCAACTGCTGCGATCGAGGGCACGACGAGTAAGAAGCCACCTATCCAAGTGGAAAATCGCCTATTCGTCTGGAGCGCCATTGTTGTTATCTCACCTATTTTCTATTGCAGTTGAGGTAATCATGAAACTGGTGGGCAGTTGCCTGCCCACCAGATCATTACTGCGTTACGGCTTAAGAGATTTAAGCCTGTCCTGCATCGTATGCAGCTTGGAGATCTGCAGCGAGGCCCTTGTTATCTTTTGCGCCACCGCTGAAGTACTTACCAACTGCTGCGTTGTATGCAGCCATCAAAGCGTTGTTGCCAGTGACGCCGTGGACAGTTGAACCGACGAGGCGGTCTGTCTTCCACTGCTCCATAGCAGCCTTGAGGTAATCGTCATAAAGGGCGGTATCAGCATCGGTACGAGCTGGGATTGAGCCCTTCTTTGGATTGAAGGCATCTTGTCCGGCCTTGGAGCCAGCAACAGTCAACCAAGCAATTCCTGCATTGCGGTGCTTTGCACCAACAGGAAGTGTGAAGGAATCTGATAGCCACTGGTACACGCCTACAGTTCCTGGAGCAGGTGCCCAGGTGTAGTCAGTGCCAAGCTTCAAGCCATCAGCTTGCCACTGAGCTGATGCCCAGTCGCCCATGATGAAGAAGCCTGCTTTGCCAGAGGTTACGAGCTTGCCAGCATCTGGCCAGTCGAGGTTTCCTGCACCCTTATTTCCATAAGAGAGCGCCTTTTGGAAGTTCTTCAATGCAGCTTCAACTTCTGGACCCGTCCAGGAAGTGTTGCCGTTGAAGAGACCTTCGAATGCATCTGGACCGAGTGTTGCAAGGAGCATCCAGTCAAGGAGGTGAGCAATTGCCCAGTCACCCTTACCAGCAAGTGCTAGTCCTGGAATTCCAATTTTCTTGAACTTATCAAGAGCTGCGAAGAACTCATCGAGAGTTGCTGGAGCGGCAGTGATGCCAGCCTTCTCAGCAGTTGCAGGGTTCCACCAAAGCACGTTCGCGCGGTGGATGTTCACTGGAACTGAGTAGATCTTTCCGTCAACGGTGAGAGTCTTCACGAGATCTGCTGGGAAGATTGTGTCCCAACCTTGCTCTTTGTAAAGGAAGGTGAGGTCTTCGAGCTGTCCACCCTTGACATAACCGTCAAGCTCCATGCCAGCGTGTGCTTGGAATGAGTCTGGTGGATCATTTGCATCGAGACGGCTCTGAAGAACTGCCTTTGCGTTTACACCGGCGCCACCAGAAATTGCGGCATTGATGTACTTAGTATCTGGGTTGTTTGCTGCGAACTCAGCTTCCAAGCCGGCAAGGCCTGCTGCTTCTCCACCTGCAGCCCACCAGGTAAAGATTTCGAGCTCAGGATCAGCTACTACTTCAGCTGATTCTTCCGATGCGGTCTCTTCTGACGCGCTGTCGCTCGAGGATGAGCAACCTGCTGCGAGAAGTGCGATAGCAAATAGACCAGCAACGAATTTATATGTGCTTTTACGCATCCATATTCCATTCTCTGCGAGGGTTTGTTGTAGCAGAACTACGTGGCCAAGATTTGTTCATATTGCGGAACTTGTCAATTTTTATGAGGAAAGACACAGGTAAATAATTGTTTCTGACTCTCGACCTCTTGTTGAGAGTGCCGCTACGTAGCGCGCCAGTTGTAGCGGCCCCAGCCACCCTGCCCCTACCCTTTGGCTCATGACCTCACTATTGCGCCCTGACTTAGATC
This sequence comes from uncultured Bifidobacterium sp., assembly GCA_964561165.1. Classification (GTDB taxonomy): domain Bacteria; phylum Actinomycetota; class Actinomycetes; order Nanopelagicales; family Nanopelagicaceae; genus IMCC26077. Next base: position 2,436 of record CAZLOJ010000045.1, read on the forward strand.
CGCTCCGTCCGATTTTTAACGCCGCCTTGACCTCCGATTGCCTTGACCACCTTGGCTTTCGAAACCAAGTGCTGGGCTCAGATATCGCAATGATCTCTGGCGATGGAGTGATGATGGGTTACGCCTTTCCCGTCAAGCTCGAGCCGGTCGAGGTGGCTCCAGAAATCCCATACGTCGGTTTACTTAAGGCTCTAGATGCAGTCGGCAAAGATGATGTCTTCATCAAACCTTCTGGTCGGCGACACACATCTGCGCTCTGGGGCGAATTACTCTCCAACGCCTGCAAATTCAAAGGTGCTGCTGGCGCGCTCACTGATGCTCCTGTGCGCGATGTCGCACGGACTCGAGCCCTTGGTTTCAAAGTGTTTGGAACGGGCACGTGGCCGATTGATATCAATAGTCGTTATGAAGTTGTTGCACACAATGTGCCTGGTGAAATAGATGGAGTACAAATTAATCCAGGCGACTTAATCGTTGGCGATGTTGATGGCGTTGTTGTAGTCCCCAATCATTTAATTCCACAGGTTATTGCCTTTGTAGAGGAGAAGAATTCCGGCGAGAATCTCTTTCGCAAAGCGGTAAAAGAAGGAATGTCACCTAGTGAAGCATTTGCAAAATTTGGAGTGCTGTAGCGTTGAGCGAAATTTCGCAGATTGACCTCTGGCAAGTCCTCGATTCTCGAGGAAACCCAACGGTCGCCGCGCGAGTTCACATCGGAACACATCATGCGATTGCTATCGCTCCCGCCGGCGCGAGCACTGGCAGCCATGAAGCGCTCTTTTTGCGCGACGGTGGAGATTCCTATGCTGGAATGAGCGTCCAGAAGGCAATCGAACATTTCGCGCGCGAAGTTTCACCTTCTTTGATTGGCCTTGCCGGAAATGACTTTGAGGAATTGGATCGAGCGTTACGCACCATCGATCCTTCAGCAACCCAATCTCGCTATGGCGGACATATTCCAGTGGCCATCACCATTGCCGCCTGGTTGGCATATTCGCGGTTATGTGATGTCGAACCCTTCGAGGTAATCGCAGCGCACGTGAACTGCACACCCACACTGCCCATGCCAATGGTTAATATCTTTTCTGGTGGCGCGCATGCAGCTAGCGCAATCGATATTCAAGATATCCTGGCAATCCCCACTCGCGCTTCAACATTTAATGAAGGCCTTGAATGGGTATGGCAAATCAGGGAAGCAACCAAAAAGCGCCTTGCGTCGAAAGGCTTCGATACCTCGCTTGTTGCAGATGAAGGAGGTCTGACCGCCAGACTCGGAAGCGACGAAGAGGCAATCGCACTAGTTTCTGACGCAATCTCGGACTTAGGGTTATCTGGAAAAGCACATATCGCTCTCGATATCGCAGCCAACCAACTCTTTCACAACGGCAAGTACCGCATACATAAGAATGGCGAGGAAATCACTCTAAGCTCAGAAGATTTTGTGGCACATTGGAGCGCCTGGCTTGATAAGTATCCAATCATCTCCGTTGAAGACGGGGCTGCGGAAGATGATGAAGCAGGATGGCGCGCGCAATGCGAGCTGGTCACACGCATTCAAATACTGGGTGATGATCGGTATGCAACGCAATCATCACGTCTCCAAAACGGGCTCACTAAGAGCGAAGCGAATGCCATCTTGATTAAACCGAATCAAGCGGGAACGCTATTCGCTGCAATCTCAACGCTTGGTTTGGCACAGCGAAATAATTGGAACTCGGTTGTATCTGCCAGATCAGGTGAGACAGAGGAGAGTTGGCTCGTCGACCTTGCTGCTGGAAGCGCGGCTGGGCAGATAAAGGTGGGCTCCACCCATAGATCTGAGCGGACTGCCAAGTGGAATCGCTTATTGGAACTTACTTACGATGACGCCGCACCATTTAATAGCGGGCAATCGCTCCACAAATTTATTTAACTGATTACTTGATAAGTTCTATAGAAAGAACTTCGACTCCGCCGATCTGTCCCAATACATTTAATAGATCGGTCGGATCGGTTCCTGGAATCGCGATCACCACATCATCGATTCCTTTTCCACCTTCGTTACTGACCACAGTGAAATTTCGAATATCGCCACCTGCAAATCCAATTGCGGAAGCAACTGACCCAAGGGAACCAGGTCGATCGGGAAGAGAGATCTTCAAATGGAATTCAGCCATACCGTTAGCCTAGTGGCTATTGATTCGCCGGCGCGGAGCCTAAGGTGACTGAAAACGTTTTCGTCTCCCGATTAGGCAGTTCTACGGTAATCGACACAGTGCTGTTGGGCGCATATGAACGGATGCGAACAACTGCATCGATATCGCTCTTAATGAGGAATCCGTCAATCGACTTAATCGTGCTATTAACGGGGATACCGGCTTTTTCAGCTGCGCCATCTTTCACGAGGGCGAGAATCTTTCCATTTCCACTGTAGGTTCGATCGAATTCAACGCCAAGGAGCGGTCTAGTTGATTTCCCAGTTGCGATAATTTCATTTGCTACGCGCATCGCTTGATTAACGGGGATTGCAAAACCCAAACCGATATTTCCCGTAGACGAAGAGCCAAGGGATGCAATCGCTGAATTAACACCAATCATTCGCCCCTGACCATCAACAAGTGGTCCACCTGAGTTGCCAGGATTCACCGCTGCATCAGTTTGCAGCGCATCTATGTAGGAGGCGCGATCAGTGGTGCCGGCGAGCACGGGACGATTGAGCGCAGAGATTATTCCGCTGGTCACCGTTCCTGATAGTCCTAGCGGGGAACCGATTGCCACCGAGAGATCGCCGATCACTACCTTCGAGGAGTCACCAATCTCAATTGTTGGCAAGTTGCCTTTGCTAATTTGAAGGACAGCTAGGTCGTAGGCGATATCGCGCCCTTTGATCGTCGCATCAAGTTCAGTTCCATCTTGGAATTCAACTTTCACTTTGCCATTTAGAACAGCATCGTCAATCACGTGGTTATTTGTCACAATAAAACTCTTTGAAGCATCGCTTTGAATCACAGATCCAGATCCGGTTCCGCTACCACCGGTCCAGGTGACAGAGATTGAGATAACAGTGGGCAGAACTTTCTTGGAAATATCTTTGATGGAGAGGTTTCCCGAATTATCTTTTGTAACCCCATCCTTACCAGCAGGACCTTCTGGACCAGAGACGCTCCAACTCACCAAAGTGCGCCCGACGGGACACTTAGTTTTTTCGGTGAGGTACATGACTTTGGTGCGGTTATCCACGCATGCTGAAATTTTTGGTGCTGTCGACGTCACTGCATAGGCGCCACCGCCAGCAATGGCCATACCGATAAAGAAAGCAAGAGTTGCCCGCGCGTTTGGTGAGCCCAACGGCACACGGAAGGAGAATCGGTTAGCCATGGCGGTAATCATCACCTCATAAACTCAAAGGTCCCTGAGAGAAACTTTATTGCTAGGTAAGAAAAGCTCCCCGACTTGGACTCGAACCAAGAACCTGCCGGTTAACAGCCGGCTGCTCTGCCAATTGAGCTATCGGGGAATGAACCCGGCGTACTTTATCGCAGCGGTACCCCAGAGGCGAAAACAGGACTGGATAGCCCAAAAGGCGATGGCTTAGAGCAGCGCCTCGCCAAGGCCCTTTTCGTGGAGGGTTCGACGAAGGGCCTCAAGAGCGATGAGTTCAGAAAATGTTGGCCCGTACTCGGCAGATTCAGGATCAAGGCGGAGCAGCGTTGATTTCAACTCGGCGATTTTTCGCGTGAGCGAAACCTCACGTACCCGCGCAATCAAGCTCGCCACAAAACTTTCCGTTGCCTCAGCCGAACGTAGCGGCTCGACAGTCAATTCGGTAATCAAAGCAGCGCTATCTGGCTCCAGTTCGCGCATTAGCTCTGTGAGATCTGAAAGGGCTTGTGGGCGTTCACTGATGAGCGCAAAAACTGCGCGAAGTGATTCATCAGAAAAATCATCAGCTGCTAATTCGCGCCAGGTTGATGAAATATCAGAGAATTGCAAAATGGATTTAATTACTTCACGCTCTAAAAGATAAGTTGGTGAGCTCTTTTCGACATTTGTTCGAGCACCCGAAGCACTTTCACGGTTATTTCTGCCGACTGCTTCACGAACTAATTCGATATCTATGCCAATCCAACCCGCAAGAGCGCGTACATACTCTGGTCGAAGCGCTTTATCTCGAATTTTCATGATGAGTGGGGCACACTCTTTAAGTGCGCTCACCCGACCTTCAGCAGTGGCAAGATTAAAAAGTTTTAACTTAGATTTGATGGCAAATTCAAAGAGCGGGACTCGACGTGCGATTAAGTCGCGAACTGCCGCATCACCATCTTTAATGCGAAGATCACATGGATCAAGCCCTCGCTCCTCAACGGCCACGAAGGTTTGTGAGACAAATTTCTGATCATCATCGAACGCGCGCAACGCTGCTTTCTGTCCTGCGGCATCGCCGTCGAAGGTGAAGATCACCTCGCCGCGGAAGGCATCATCATCCATCAATAATCGACGCAAAATTCGAATATGTTCATCCCCAAATGCTGTGCCACAAGTAGCAACTGCTGTCTCAATTCCCGCCAAATGCGCTGCCATCACATCGGTATATCCTTCAACAACGACAACCTGGCGCTTCTTTGCAATCTCTTTCTTAGCAATCTCAAGTCCATAGAGCAGCGCACTCTTTTTATAAATCGGAGTTTCAGGGGTATTGAGGTACTTCGGCCCGGTATCAGCTTCGCTTAAGCGTCGAGCGCCGAAACCAACAACATCTCCAGATATCTCATGTATAGGCCAGACCAATCGATTGCGAAATCGATCGATGTGGCCACGTTGCCCTTCTTTCGTTAATCCCGCTAATTCTAATTCGGCGTCGGTAAAGCCACGCGCCTTGAGATGTTTTGAGAGCGCATCCCATTCATCGGGGGCATACCCAACTCCGAATCGCGCTGCTGCTTGCTTATCAAAGCCACGTGATTGTAAAAACTCTCGACCTACTTGCGCAGGCCCTGGTTGTTGCAGCTGTTCTTGATAGAACAGCGCTGCTAATCGATTTGCTTCGAGCAGGCGCTTTCGATCACTGCCACCAGTTCGCGTTGGCCCATCTTCATAGGTGAGCTGATAATTCATTCGGTCTGCAAGTCGTTCCACCGCTTCAGTGAACGACATATGTTCAATTTTCATGACAAAAGAGATGACATCGCCACCACTCTGGCAACCGAAGCAATGATAAAAACCCTTGCTTGGCGTTACATGGAACGATGGACTCTTCTCATCGTGAAATGGACAGAGCCCTTTTTTCTGCCCACCGCCTGCGTTCTTGAGTTGAACATAATCGCCGACTACATCGTCTATATGACTGGAATGACGGATGTGTGAGACGTCCTCATCGCGAATTCTTCCTGCCATGGTCACATCCTATGTTTAAGCATCAGTTGCGCGAGGCAAGCCTGGCAAGCAGAAGCGGTACCGCTGGATCTGTGAGGGAGGCAATTTGGTCAACGACGATGCGAAGTCTGGCTCCCTCATCCTCGCCTCTAGCCGCTTCCCAGGAGCGAGCGAGATTACGTTCCAAGAACGCACCGTCGGTTTCCAGTAATCCTTCTGCCAAACGATGAATAAGCGCACGCTCATGCAGATAGCGCTCTTGTGATTGTTCAGCACGGAAGATGTAATGCGCTGCAAAAGATTTGATGAGAGCCACTTCCACACGCTCTTCACGCGGGACAATTAAATGCGCGTTATATCGAGTTAACTCTGCTGCGCCATATTTCTCTCGAGTTGCTCGCTCAGCTACTTGAGCAAATCTACCGATTAATTGGCTAGTGAGATCTTTTAATCGAGCGAGACTCTCATGCGAACCATCGAACGCACGAGGCCAGCAAGAGAGCTTCGTTAAACGGGCGTACGCATCGTTAACTTCCTGCGCAGTTACATCAGGTAAGTAATCGCTCCGTGCAACTTCAAAAAAACTCTCTAGATCGTTCGGAAGTTCATCCACCTTTATCTGACCGGAATGGACCGAATCTTCGAAATCATGGACGCT